>NZ_JBVJKF010000010.1:121312-192422 GCF_055585365.1 Streptomyces sp. NPDC053432 | reverse complement strand
GCGTTTGGGACCTGGGTTGGGCGGTGCCGCCGCTCCAGCCTCGCCGGCGTTTGGGACCTGGGTTGGGCGGTGCCGCCGCTCCAGCCTCGCCGGCGTTTGGGACCTGGGTTGGGCGGTGCCGCCGCTCCAGCCTCGCCGGCGTTTGAGGCGCGGGGTCTGGGGCGGAGCCCCAGGGAACGGTGGAAGGGCGGGTAGGGGACCAGCCCCGCGCAGCGGCACCCGGCCCGGCCCGCCCGCAGCGGCACCCCGGCCCGGCCCGCCAGGCAAGGGCCGCCGGGCCCGGCCGCGCGCCGGGGCACCTCCTCGGGCGTCGAACCTGCAGAGGCACCGGCAAGCAAGCGTGGTTGCGTTCGACGCCCTGCGGGGGCACCCCGCCGCACACCCGGCCCCGCCGGCGCGGGGGTGGCAGTCGGGCCGGTCAGCCGGGCACCCGCGTGCGCGCCCTGCGGGGCCACCCCGCCGCACACCCGCCCCGACGGCACGGCGGTGTCAGGGGCCGACCCACAAGGCACCCGCATCGGCGGCCCAGGGCGATCGGCCGCCACCCCGCCGGGAGGCTAGGCGCCGGCCGGCGTCGTCGACTTGAGGGTGCCGTCCGGGGCGGCCAGCAGCACCGGCGTCTCCGGGCCCCCCAGATCCCGCACGGCGGCCCGGTCCGCGTCCGCCGGAGCCTCGGCGGCGCTGACGACGGCCGCGGCCTCCAGGGACCGCGCCCCGCTCGCCACGGCCATGGCGACCGCGGTCTGCAGCGCGCTCAGCTTGAGGGAGTCGAGCTCCACCGTCCCGGCGACGTACGTGCGGCCGGTCTCGTCGCGCACGGCCGCCCCCTCGGGCACTCCGTTGCGGGCCCGCGCACTGCGCGCGAGCGTGATGATCTTGGTGTCCTCGGGGTCGATCCCGGTGCTGTCGGTCATGGTCGAAGCATATGGAGCGCCCCGGCCGGGCCGTGCAACGGCCCCGCCGGGGCACCCCCAAACCTACAAACCCAAGCGGCGGACAAGGGCTTCCCGCCGTCCGAAGGTCCCCTACCCGTCTGACCCCCGGCCCGCCCGGATCACGCCCCGCGGGATCACGCCCGGTCGAGCCGCAGCCGCTCCGCCTTCGGCAGGCCCGCGACCACCAGGTCGTAGCTGTCCTCCACCAGTTCCCGGACCATCTCGTCCGGGAGCCCGCCCGGCCCGCCCACGGTGACCGTGTTCCAGTGCCGCTTGTTCATGTGGTAGCCGGGGGCGATCGCCTCGTGCTCCTCCCGCAGCCGCACGGCCAGCTCCGGCTCGCACTTGAGGTTGACCTTCAGCGGCTCGGCGTCCAGCGCCGACAGCGCGAACATCTTCCCCAGCACCTTGAACACCGAGGTCTCCGGCGTGAAGGGGAACTCCTCCACCGCCGCGTTGAAGCCGAGACAGAACGCGCGCAGCTGCTCCGGGGTCATTCGCCCTCCTCGCCCTCGCCCGCCGCCGGGACCACCGGCTCGACGAGCACCGTCACGATCTTGTTCCTGCGTCCCGCCGGGGATTCGGCCGTCAGCCGCAGCGGCCGTCCGTCGGGCAGTTCCACCGTGGCCGTGGCGCCCGCGATCGGCACCCGGCCGAGCGCCTTGGCCAGCAGGCCGCCGACCGTCTCCACGTCCTCGTCGTCGAAGGCCTCGACCTTGAACAGCTCGCCCAGGTCGGTGATGTCGAGCCGGGCCGTGACCCGGTAGCGGTTCTCGCCGAGCTCCTCGACGGGCGGCAGCTCCCGGTCGTACTCGTCGGTGATCTCGCCGACGATCTCTTCCAGGATGTCCTCGATGGTGACGATGCCGGCCGTGCCGCCGTACTCGTCGATGACGACCGCCACGTGATTGCGCACCTGCTGCATCTCGCGCAGCAGGTCGCCCGCGTTCTTGGTGTCGGGCACGAAGACCGCGGGCCGCATCGCCGTCGAGACCAGGTCCGCCTCGGCTTCCCGGCTGATGTGCGTCTTGCGGACCAGGTCCTTCAGGTACACGATCCCGACGATGTCGTCCTCGTTCTCCCCGGTCACCGGGATGCGCGAGAAACCGGACCGCAGGGCGAGCGTGGTCGCCTGACGGACCGTCTTGTACCGCTCGATGCAGATCAGGTCGGTGCGCGGCACCATCACCTCGCGCACCAGGGTGTCGCCGAGCTCGAAGACCTGGTGCACCATGCGCCGTTCGTCGTCCTCGATCAGCGATTCCTTCTCCGCCAGGTCCACCATGGCGCGCAGCTCGGCCTCGGAGGCGAACGGCCCCTTGCGGAAGCCCTTTCCGGGCGTGAGCGCGTTGCCGATGAGGATCAGCAGCTGCGGGATCGGTCCCATGACCCGGGCGAGCGGTACGAGGACGTACGCGGCGGCCGTCGCGGTGTTCAGGGGGTGCTGGCGGCCGATCGTACGGGGGGAGACGCCCACGGCGACGAAGGAGACCAGCACCATCACGGCGATGGCCACGAGCAGCGCCGTCCAGGTGTCGCCGAAGGCGTCGAGGCAGACGTAGGTGACGAGGACCCCGGCCGCCATCTCGCAGGTGACGCGGACCAGCAGCGCCACGTTCAGGTAGCGGGTGGGGTCCGCGGCGACCTGGGCGAGCTTCGCGCTGCCGCGACGCCCCTCCCGTACGGCCTGCTCCGCGCGGAAGCTGGAGATCCGGGCGAGCCCGGACTCCGCGCACGCCGCGAACCAGGCGACCACGACCAGCAGCACCGCTCCGGTGATCAGCTGGGGGGCGTTCACGAGACGGTCGGGGCCGGCGACGGACCGGTGATGCCGCGCTCGGAGCGCCAGCCGTCGACGATGGCCGCCTGGAGGCCGAACATCTCGGCCTTCTCGTCCGGCTCCTCGTGGTCGTAGCCGAGCAGGTGCAGCACCCCGTGGACGGTCAGGAGCTGGAGCTCCTCGTCCATGGAGTGCTGCGTCGGGGCTTCCTGGCCCTGCTTCTTCGCGACCTCGGGGCAGAGCACGATGTCGCCGAGGAGCCCCTGCGGAGGCTCCTCGTCGTCCTTCGCCGGCGGACGGAGCTCGTCCATCGGGAAGGACATGACGTCGGTGGGTCCGGGCAGGTCCATCCACTGGATGTGGAGCTCCTCCATCGCGTCCTCGTCGATGACGATGACGGAGAGCTCGGACAGGGGGTGGATCCGCATCCGGGTGAGCGCGTAACGGGCGATGTCGAGGATCGCCTGCTCGTCGACCTCGGTTCCGGACTCGTTGTTGACGTCGATCGACATGGTGCGCTGGGTTCTACTTCCGCTGGGGGCCGTTGCCGGCCTGCTGGCCGTCGTCGTACTTCTCGTACGCGTCGACGATACGGCCGACCAGCTTGTGCCGGACGACATCCTCGGACGTCAGCCGGGAGAAGTGGATGTCCGGCACCCCGTCGAGGATCTCCTGGACCTGGCGCAGACCGCTCCTGGCACCGCCGGGCAGGTCGATCTGGGTGATGTCACCGGTGATCACGATCTTCGAGTCGAAGCCGAGACGGGTCAGGAACATCTTCATCTGCTCGGTGGTCGTGTTCTGCGCCTCGTCGAGGACGACGAACGCGTCGTTGAGCGTCCGACCGCGCATGTAGGCCAGCGGCGCGACCTCGATCGTGCCCGCTGCCATCAGCCGCGGGATCGAGTCGGGGTCCATCATGTCGTGCAGCGCGTCGTAGAGCGGGCGCAGGTAGGGGTCGATCTTGTCGAAGAGGGTGCCCGGCAGGAAGCCGAGCCGCTCCCCCGCCTCCACCGCGGGCCGGGTCAGGATGATGCGGCTGACCTGCTTGGACTGCAGGGCCTGGACCGCCTTGGCCATGGCGAGGTAGGTCTTGCCGGTACCGGCGGGGCCGATTCCGAAGACGATCGTGTTCTTGTCGATCGCGTCGACGTACCGCTTCTGGTTGAGCGTCTTGGGACGGATGGTGCGGCCGCGGTTGGAGAGGATGTTCTGGGTGAGCACCTCGGCGGGCGTCTCGTCCGGGCCGTTGCCGTTCTCGCTCAGCTTGAGCATGGCGATCGAGCGTTCCACTGCGTCCTCCGTCATCGGCTGCCCGGTGCGGAGCACCAGCATCATCTCGTCGAACAGGCGCTGGATCAGTGCGACTTCCGCCGCCGCACCGATCGCACTGACCTGATTGCCCCGAACATGGATGTCTGCCTTCGGGAAGGCCTTCTCGATCACGCGCAACAGGGCGTCGCCCGAGCCGAGCACGGTCACCATCGGGTGCGTGGCCGGGACGGTGAAGTGGGCTCGCGCCTGTCCCGGCGCCGGGATGTGGGCTGTCGGTGTCTGAGTCATGGGCCGGCACTGTGGCCTGCGCATACCTCCCGCTGAGGGGCCGCGCCGTTCGACGACCTCCGGAATACCAAGCGTACGACGCCGCGCGGCCTTCCCCGAGAGGTTTTCGCCCCGGCCGACGGCGGGCGCGACCGGACGGCTACGCGGAGTGCCGGAAGCCGATCGTCGGCACCGCCCTGCGGCGCGCGGCCGGCGCCGAGGGCCGGGGGACGAGCTCGTCCAGGAAGGCGTACCGGCCGCGCAGCTCCTCGGGGGCGGACCGCCACCAGTGGGCCACCTCCGGCCAGCCGGGGGCCGACAGGGAGCCGCCGAACTCCTGCACCGACAGCGCGGCCGTCAGCCCGGCGAAGGCGAGCCGGTCGGCCAGCGGCCAGCCCGCGAGGGTGCCGGTGAGGAACCCCGCCACGTACACGTCGCCCGCGCCCGTCGGGTCCAGCTCCTCCACCGCGATGCCCCGGACCTCGGCCGTCTCGCCGGTGCGACCGTCCACCGCGTACGAGCCCTCCGCGCCCATGGTCACCACCGCGATCGGCACCTTCTCGGCCAGGGCCCGGGCCGCCGCGCGCGGGCAGTCGGTCCGGGTGTACCGCATCGCCTCGCCGGCGTTCGGCAGGAACGCCTCGCAGTGCTCAAGGTCGGCCAGGGCCCCGAGGTCCCAGCGGCCGCTCTCGTCCCACCCGGTGTCCGCGAAGACCCGCGAGCCGCGCCGGGCGGCCTCCCCGATCCACTCCTCGCCCCGGCCGGGGCCCAGCGAGGCCACGGCCGCCCGGGCTCTGGGCGGGCACTGCGGGAACGGCCCGGGGCCCGCCGGGGGCGGTGCCTCGTGGCCGTGGGAGACCATCGTGCGCTCGCCCTCGTACGCCATGGAGACGGTCACGGGGCTGTGCCAGCCGGGGACCGTACGGGACATGGAGAGGTCGATGCCCTCGCCCTGTTCGAGCGCGTCCCAGCAGTACTCGCCGTAGTGGTCGTCCCCGAAGGCCGCGGCCAGCGAGGTGCGCAGGCCGAGCCGGGCCAGGGCGGTGGCCATGTTGGCGACGCCGCCGGGGCTGGAGCCCATGCCGCGCGCCCAGGACTCCGTGCCGCGCACGGGAGCGGAGTCGAGGCCGGTGAAGATGATGTCGAGGAAGACCGTGCCGGTGAGGAAGACGTCGCAGCCGGGCTCGTCCGGGTCCCGCACCGGACCGAGCGGGTCCACGGCGGCTGCGGCGCTGTCGAAGCTGTCCCTACTCGTCACGGTGTCTCCCCGAATTCTGGAAGGGTCGTTCCTGCAGTGGCAAGCTGCCGGTCCTGCCCTCCTCTCGGCCAGGACCACAGCCCAGTGTGGCGCAGATCACCCCATGAAGGCGTCCGGGGGGCGCCGCCGGCGAACTAACCCCGCTTGGGCAGCGGGACCCGGACCAGGTCGGCCGCCACCGTGAGCTCGCCCTCGAAACCGGCCTCCCGGGCCTCGCGTTCGAAGGCCTCCGGCTCCGTGTACCGCTGCGAGAAGTGGGTCAGCACGAGGTGGTGCACACCTGCCGCCCGCGCCACCGAAGCCGCCTGACCGGCCGTGAGGTGGCCGTGCTCGGTGGCCAGCGCGGATTCCGTTTCGAGGAAGGTCGACTCGATCACGAGCATGTCGGCGCCCTCCGCGAGCGCCTCCACCCCCTCGCACAGCCGGGTGTCCATCACGAAGGCGAACCGCTGCCCCGGCCGGTGCGCGCTGACGTCCTCCAGCGACACCTCGCCGAGCCGCCCCTCGCGCTGGATCCGGCCCACGTCCGGCCCCTTGATCCCGTGCAGCGCGAGCAGCTCGGGGACCATGCGCCGGCCGTCCGGCTCGGTGAGCCGGTAGCCGAAGGACTCCACCGGGTGAGACAGCCGGTGCGCCTCCAGGAGGTACGACGGCCCCTTCGCCACCGGCACCATCCCGTCCCCCACCACCGGGGACTCCTCCAGCATCACGGTCTCCCGGTACGCCGTCGCGTACCGCAGCCGGTCGAAGAACTTCTGTCCGGACGCCGGGTAGTGCGCGGCGACCGGGTGCGGCACCCGGTCGAGGTTGATCCGCTGGATCACACCGGCGAGCCCGAGGCTGTGGTCACCGTGGAAGTGGGTGACGCAGATCCGGTTGATGTCGTGCGCGGCGACCCCGGCGCGCAGCATCTGCCGCTGGGTGCCCTCGCCCGGGTCGAAGAGGATGCCCTCGCCGTCCCAGCGCAGCAGGTAGCCGTTGTGGTTGCGGTGGCGGGTGGGCACCTGGCTGGCGGTGCCCAGCACCACGAACTCTCGTACGGACACGGACGACTATCCCGGAGGCCACTGGAGGCCGCGGCCCCCGAGGAGGTGCAGATGGGCGTGGAAGACGGTCTGGCCGGCACCGGCGCCGGTGTTGAACACGACCCGGTAGCCGTGGTCGTCGATCTTCTCCTCGGCGGCGATGTTCCCGGCCTCACGCAGTATGTCGGCGATGACCGTCGGCTCGGCGGCGGCGAGGGAGGCCGCGTCGGGGTAGTGCAGCTTCGGGATGACGAGCACGTGCGTGGGCGCCTGCGGGTTGATGTCCCGGAAGGCGACGATGGTCTCGGTCTCCTTGACCACCGTCGCGGGGATGGACCCCGTGACGATCTTGCAGAACAGGCAGTCGGCCTGCGGTTCCCCGGCCATTGCTGAGCCTCCCGTGGTGTTGATCGGTCCGCGCATCGTATCGGCCACCGGCACCGCTCCCGGGCGGGAACGGCCCCCGAAGGGCAAGTCCGCGACCGTACGATGCCGTCCGGTCGCCCGACCGCCCCACGGGCACCCACGCCCCCGACCCCGGACCGCTTCGGCCCCCCGGCCCCGACCCCGCACCGCCTCTGCCCCCGGCCCACCGACCCCGGCCCCGCACCGCTTCGTTCCCCGGCCCACCGGCCCGGGCCTCGGTCACCTTCTCGGGCCGCCTCGGCCCCCTGCCGACCGGCCCCGACCCCGGGCCCCCTGCGGCCCCCCGGCGACCGGCCCCGGCCTCGGGCCGCTTCGGTCCCCCGGCCCACCGGCCTGGGCCTCGGGCCGCCTCGGCCCCCTGCCGACCGGCCCCGACCCCGGGCCCCCTGCGGCCCCCCGCCGACCGGCCCCGGCCTCGGGCCGCCTTGGTCCCCGCCCGCCGCCCTCTTGGTCGGAACCGCGTCAGCCCCAGCGGCCCGTACGCGCCAGCAGTACCGCCGTCGCCGCGGTGCCCGCCGTGGAGGTGCGCAGGACCGAGCGGCCCAGCCGGTACGGCCGGGCCCCCGCCGCGGCGAAGACGGCGAGCTCCTCCGGGGAGACCCCGCCCTCGGGGCCGACCACCAGCACGACGGAACCGGCCGCCGGGAGCTCCGCCGTGGCCAGCGCCTCGGAGGGGGTGTCGCGGTCCTCGTGCAGGACCATCGCCAGGTCGGCGTCGGCCAGCAGCGCCGCCACCTGCTTGGTGGACATGGCCTCGGCGACCTCCGGGAAGCGGACCCGGCGGGACTGCTTGCCCGCCTCCCGGGCCGTGGCCCGCCACTTGGCCAGGGACTTCGCCCCCCGGTCGCCGCGCCACTGCGTGATGCACCGCGAGGCCTGCCACGGCACGATCGCGTCCACGCCGGTCTCGGTCATGGTCTCCACCGCGACCTCGCCCCGGTCCCCCTTGGGCAGGGCCTGCACGACGGTGATCCGGACGGCCGGTTCGGCCTCCTCGAACACCCCGGACACCGAGACGACGAGCCGGTCCTTGCCCTCCGCCGCCTTCACCACGGCCTCGGCCCAGCTCCCCCGGCCGTCCGCGAGGACCACCGCCTCGCCCGGGTTCAGCCGCTTCACGGAGACCGCGTGCCGGCCCTCCGGGCCGTCCAGGACGAACTCCGGCCCCGCGGGGACCTCTTCGACCACGAACACGGGGGCGGTCATGACGCACTCCTCATCTGCATGTCCTTCAACACTCGCTGCGCCTCGGCCAGTTCGGCCGCCAGCACCTCCACCAGCTGTCCCGCGGGCAGTGCCCGCGCCAGCCGGTGCCCCTGGCCCGCCCACAGGGCCATGCCCTGCGGGTCCCCGGCCGCGGCGGCCGCCTTGCGCAGCCCCGAGGTCAGATGATGCACCTGCGGGTACGCGGCCGGGGCGTAGGGGCCGTGCTCCCGCATGAAGCGGTTCACCAGGCCCCGCCCCGGCCGCCCGGAGAAGGCCCGGGTCAGCTCGGTCCGTACGAAGAGGGGGTCGGTCAGCGCCTGCTTGTGCAGCGGGTCCGCCCCCGACTCGGGGCACACCAGGAAGGCCGTGCCGAGCTGGGCCGCGACCGCGCCCGCCGCCAGCAGGGCCGCGATCTGCGAGCCGCGCATCAGGCCGCCCGCCGCCGTGATGGGCAGCGCGACCGCTTCCCGTACCTGGGCGACGAGCGCGAGCAGACCCAGGGCGGCCGTCCCGTCGGCCTGGGGGTCGTCGCGGTGGGTGCCCTGATGGCCGCCGGCCTCGACGCCCTGGACGCAGACCTCGTCCGCCCCCGCGTCCTGCGCGCTCCGCGCCTCCTCGGCGGAGGTCACGGTGACGACGGTCCGCGTGCCCGCCTTGCGCAGGGCGGCGAGGGCCTCGGGCGTGGGGCAGCCGAAGGTGAAGGAGACGACCGGGACCGGGTCCTCCAGGAGGATGGCGAGTTTGGCGTCGTAGCCGTCGTCGCTGGTGCCGATGATGTTCTCGTCGGCGAGGGAGATCGCGTACCAGCTCGCCTCCCCGGCGAGCTGCCCGCGGTACGCCTCGACGGCGGCCGGGTCGACGTAACCGGTCTGCGGCATGAAGAGGTTCACGCCGAAGGGGCGCCGGGTGAGCGCCCGCACCTGTTTGATCTCGTGGTACATGCCGTCGGCGGTCTTGTAGCCGCCGGCCAGGTAGCCCAGTCCGCCCGCTTCGCACACGGCGGAGACGAGCGCGGGGCAGGAGCCGCCGCCGGCCATGGGCGCCTGCACGATCGGGTGAGGGGAGAGACCGCTCGGTGCCGAGGACATGGACTGCATCGTGCCACGTCCCGCTCGGTCGGCCGAATCACCGCATTCGCCTGGCATAGTCCGCTTTCCCGGGGTGGCCGGATCGGTGCGGGACCTGCCCGCGACCGGCCCGGCCGGCACCCGCCGGCAACGCACGGAGCCCGGCCGGGGATGCTCCCCGGGCCGGGCTCCTGTGCGTACGTGCGGGCCGGTCAGCGGCCGTTGAAGGCGTCCTTCAGACGGCTGAACAGACCCTGCTGGCCCGGCGCGAACTGGCCCGTCGGGCGCTCCTCGCCGCGCAGCTTCGCCAGCTGGCGCAGCAGTTCCTCCTGCTGGGCGTCCAGCTTGCCCGGGGTGGTGACCTCGACGTGGACGATGAGGTCGCCGCGGCCGCCGCCGCGCAGGTGCGTGACGCCGCGTCCGTGCAGCGGGATCGCCTGGCCGGACTGGGTACCGGGCCGGATGTCGATCTCCTCCATGCCGTCGAGGGTCTCCAGCGGGCACTTGGTGCCCAGGGCCGCCGCCGTCATGGGGATGGTCACCGTGCAGTGCAGGTCGTCCCCGCGCCGCTGGAACGTCGGGTGCGACAGCTCGTGGATCTCCACGTACAGGTCGCCGGCGGGGCCGCCGCCGGGGCCGACCTCGCCCTCGCCCGCGAGCTGGATCCGGGTGCCGTTCTCGACACCGGCCGGGATCTTGACCGTGAGGCTGCGGCGGGAGCGGACCCGGCCGTCGCCCGCGCACTCGTGGCAGGGGGTCGGGACGACGGTGCCGAAGCCCTGGCACTGCGGGCAGGGGCGCGAGGTCATGACCTGGCCGAGGAAGGACCGGGTGACCTGCGAGACCTCACCGCGGCCGCGGCACATGTCACAGGTCTGCGCCGAGGTGCCGGGGGCGGCGCCCTCGCCGGAGCAGGTGGTGCAGACGACGGCCGTGTCGACCTGGATGTCCTTGGTCGTCCCGAAGGCCGCCTCGTCCAGCTCCAGGTCCAGGCGGATCATGGCGTCCTGGCCGCGGCGGGTACGCGAGCGCGGGCCGCGCTGCGAGGACTGGCCGAAGAAGGCGTCCATGATGTCGGAGAAGTTGCCGAAGCCGCCCGCCCCGAAGCCGCCCGCGCCGCCGCCGCCCGAGGAGGACAGCGGGTCGCCGCCGAGGTCGTAGACCTGCTTCTTCTGCGGGTCCGACAGCACCTCGTAGGCCGCGTTGATCTCCTTGAAACGCTCCTGCGTCTTGGGATCGGGGTTCACGTCCGGGTGCAGCTCGCGCGCGAGCCGCCGGAATGCCTTCTTGATCTCATCCTGGGATGCGTCGCGGCGTACGCCGAGAGTGGCGTAGTAGTCCGTGGCCACTTACGACTCCGCCAGGATCTGTCCGACGTAACGTGCCACTGCGCGTACCGCTCCCATCGTTCCGGGGTAATCCATGCGGGTCGGTCCGACCACGCCGAGCTTGGCGACCGTTTCGCCGCCCGAACCGTAACCGACCGAGACGACGGACGTGGAGTTCAGTCCCTCGTAGGCATTCTCATGCCCGATCCGTACGGCCATCCCCGACTCATTGGCCTCGCCGAGCAGCTTGAGGAGCACGACCTGCTCCTCCAGCGCTTCGAGCACCGGCCTGATCGTCAGGGGAAAATCATGTCCGAAGCGGGTGAGATTGGCGGTGCCGCCGATCATCAGCCGTTCCTCGGCTTCCTCGACCAGGGTTTCGAGGAGCGTCGCGAGCACGGTGGACACCGTGGCGCGGTCGTCGGCCTCGAAGGATTCGGGGAGGTCCTGGACGAGCGGGGGCACGTCGGTGAACCGACGGCCGACGACGCGGCTGTTGAGCCGGGCCCGCAGATCGGAGAGCGAGGTCTCCCCGAAGGGGGTCTGGCAGTCGATCAGCCTCTGTTCGACGCGCCCGGTGTCCGTGATCAGTACGAGCATCAGGCGCGCGGGGGCGAGCGAGAGCAGCTCCACGTGCCGGACGGTCGACCGGGTCAGACTCGGGTACTGGACGACGGCGACCTGCCGGGTGAGCTGTGCGAGCAGCCGCACGGTGCGGCCGACCACGTCGTCGAGGTCGACGGCGCCGTCGAGGAAGTTCTGGATGGCGCGCCGCTCGGGCGTCGACAGCGGTTTGACCCCCGCCAGCTTGTCGACGAAGAGGCGGTAGCCCTTGTCGGTGGGGATCCGGCCGGCGCTGGTGTGGGGCTGGGCGATGTAGCCCTCTTCCTCCAGCACGGCCATGTCGTTGCGCACGGTGGCAGGCGAGACGCCGAGTCGGTGCCGCTCGGTGAGCGCCTTGGAGCCGACCGGCTCCTCCGTCCCGACGTAGTCCTGGACGATGGCGCGCAGCACTTCGAGTCTGCGTTCGCTGAGCATCGCGCACACCTCCGGCTGTGGTCCGTTGCCCTGTCGTTGGCACTCTGGGCGTTCGAGTGCCAGAGACCCCCGCTCAGTGTACGGCCGGGTAGTAAGGCCCTGGCAAGGGAGGCCCGCCAGGGTACCGTCGCGGCATGGACGTACGTTGGGAAGAGGCGGGCTGGGAACGGCTGACCGGGCGGACCGGCCGCAGACGGCTTCCGGTGTGGGACTGCACCGTGGGACTGGTGGTTGGCGACGATTCCGTGCTCCTCGTCGACTCCGGTTCGTGCCTGCGCGAGGGTGCTCAGGTGCGTGCGGAGGCCGAGCGTCTCACCGGCCGTCGAGTGACCCATATCGCATTCACGCACGGCCATTTCGATCACGTCCTGGGCGGGGCGGCCTTCTCCGGTGCCGAGGTGTACGGGGCGGTCGGCCTGGACGCGCTGCTCGCCACGGGCCGCGAGGAGCTGCGCGACGACGCGGTGCGGCACGGTCTGGCGGAGGCGGAGGCCGCGGAGGCGGCCGACCTGCTGGTGGTGCCGAAGCACCTCGTGTCGGGCGAGTGGACGCTGGAACTGGGCGGGGTTCAGGTGCTGCTGGCCAACGTGGGTCCGGGGCACACCCGGCACGATCTGGCGGCCTTCGTGCCGGGCGACCGGGAGACGGTGTTCTGCGGGGACCTGGTGGAGGAGTCGGGCGAGCCGTCGGCGGGCCCGGACGCGACGCCGGGGCAGTGGCCCGCGGCGCTGGACCGGCTGCTGTCGCTGGGCGGGCAGGACGCGCTGTATGTGCCGGGCCACGGGGCGGTGGTCGACGCGGCTTTCGTCGCCGCGCAGCGCGCCGCGCTGGCGGGCCGTTTCGGCGTGTCATAGCCAAGATCACCACGGCTCCCCTACCCTCGGCCGGATGCGCGAGTACTCCCCCGATCTGACTCCCCAGTGGAAGCGCCCGAAGGCCGTGCCGGAGGTGGCGGCGGAACCGGACCTGGTGGTCGAGGTGGCCGGTACGGACTTCTGCGGCGCGGTGGTGGCCTGCGAGGCGGGCACGGTGACGCTGGAGGACCGCTTCGGCAAGCGGCGGGTGTTCCCGCTGGAGCCGCGGGGCTTCCTGCTGGACGGCGCCGTGGTGACCCTGACCCGCCCCCCGCGCGCCCCCGCCGCGCCCTCCCGTACGGCTTCCGGCTCGATCGCCGTCCCGGGCGCCCGGGCCCGGGTCGCGCGGGCCGGACGGATCTACGTGGAGGGCCGCCACGACGCGGAACTCGTCGAGAAGGTCTGGGGCGACGACCTGCGCATCGAGGGCGTGGTGGTGGAGTACCTGGAGGGCATCGACGACCTCCGGGCCGTCGTCGCCGACTTCGCGCCGGGCCCCGACGCCCGCCTGGGCGTCCTGGTCGACCACCTGGTGCCCGGCTCGAAGGAGTCCCGCATCGCGGCCTCGGTGACCTCCGAGGACGTCCTGATCGTGGGCCATCCGTACATCGACGTCTGGCAGGCGGTGAAACCGTCCGCCCTGGGCATCCCGGCCTGGCCGGCGGTCCCGCGCGGCCAGGACTGGAAGACGGGCGTCTGCCGGGCGCTGGGCTGGCCGGAGAACACCGGCGCGGCGTGGCAGCACATCCTGTCCCGGGTGACGACCTACAAGGACCTGGAACCGGCCCTCCTGGGCCGCGTGGAGGAGCTGATCGACTTCGTCACGGCACCGGCCTGAGCCGGCGCCGCGCGGGCCTGAGCCGGCGCCGCGCGGGCCTGAGCCGGCGCCGCGCGGGCCCGGCGGGACCGGTCAGTCCACCAGGTCCCGGACCACCGCGTCGGCCAGCAGCCGCCCGCGCAGCGTCAGCACGGCGCGCCCCGCCTCGTACGGCGCGGTCTCCAGCAGCCCGTCCGCCAGCGCCCGGCGGGAGGCCGCCAGTCCGGCCGGCGCCAGCAGGGACAGCGGCACGCCGTCCACCAGGCGCAGCTCCAGCAGGATCCGCTCCACCCGCCGGTCCTCGTCCGACAGGAGCTCGCGCCCGGCCCCGGGCGACCGCCCCTCGGCCAGGGCGCCGGCGTAGGCGCCGGGGTGCTTCACGTTCCACCAGCGCACCCCGCCCACGTGCGAGTGGGCGCCCGGCCCCGCGCCCCACCAGTCCGCGCCGCGCCAGTACAGCTCGTTGTGCAGGCAGCGTCCGGCCTCCGAGGTGGCCCAGTTGGAGACCTCGTACCAGGAGTATCCGGCCCCGGCCATGACCTCGTCCGCGATCAGGTACCGGTCGGCGTGCACGTCGTCGTCCGTCATCGGGACCTCGCCCCGGCGGATCCGCCGGGCCAGCTGAGTGCCCTCCTCGACGATCAGCGCGTACGCACTGATGTGGTCCGGTCCCGCGCCGAGCGCCGCGTCCAGCGAGGCCCGCCAGTCGTCGTCGGTCTCCCCCGGGGTCCCGTAGATCAGGTCCAGGTTGACGTGCTCGAACCCCGCGGCCCGCGCCTCCGCGACGCACGCCTCGGGCCGGCCCGGGGTGTGTGTGCGGTCCAGCACCTTCAGGACGTGCTGCTTCGCGCTCTGCATGCCGAAGGAAATGCGGTTGAACCCGCCGGCCCGCAGTTCGGCGAGGTACTCCGGATTCACCGACTCCGGATTGGCCTCGGTGGTGATCTCGGCGTCCTCGGCCAGGCCGAACTCGTCCCGGATCGCCGCGAGCATCCGCACGAGGTCCGCGGCCGGCAGCAGGGTCGGCGTGCCGCCGCCCACGAAGACCGTGCGCACGGCCCTCGGGTCGTCCCCGAGCACCTTCCGCGCCAGGCGGACCTCGTCGGTCAGGGTGTCGGCGTAGTTCTCCCGCGAGGCGAGCACACCGCCGGTGCCCCGCAGCTCGGTGGCCGTGTAGGTGTTGAAGTCGCAGTACCCGCAGCGCGTGGCGCAGTAGGGGACGTGCAGGTAGAAACCGAGCGGACGGTCCCCCGCCCCGGCAAGGGCGTGCGGCGGCAGCGAGCCGTCCTCGGGCATGGGTTCACCGTCGGGCAGTGCGGAAGGCATACCCCCATCATCCCGCACCGGCCGCGCCATCGGGCCCGCCCGGCACCAGCCCCCTGGTCCGGCCGGCTTCCCAGCCCGCCCGCCGCACGACTCCGGGCCCGGGCGGGCCCCCGATCCAGCCCCGCCGGCGTTCGGGCGCGGGGCCCGATCCAGCCCCGCCGGCGTTTGAGGCGCGGGTTCGGGCGGGGCCCGATCCAGCCCCGCCCGCGTTTGAGGCGCGGGGTCTGGGGCGGAGCCCCGGCCCGCGCGAGGGGCCGCGGCGCCGGGACGCGCACCGACGCCCTGGGAGTGGGCACCCCGACGGCACGGGGGCGGCCCCGCCGGGCATTCGGAACTGGGCGGGCCCCCGGCAGGGATCAGGCTTCGCGCGATCCCTCGTACATCTCCTCGATCAGGTGCTTGAACTCACGCTCGACCACCGGCCGCTTCAGCTTCAGGCTCGGCGTGAGGTCCCCGTGCTCGACGTCCAGGTCCCGCGGCAGGATCCGGAACTTCTTGATCGTCTGCCAGCGCTGCAGCCCCTCGTTCAGGGTCTGCACGTACGTCTCGATCAGCCGCGCGGTCTCCGGCGCGGCCAGCACCTGGCCGTACGTCCTGCCCTCCAGCCCGTTCTCCGCGGCCCAGCCCATGATCGACGGCTCGTCCAGCGCGATCAGCGCGGAGCAGAAGTTCCGGTCGGCGCCGTGGACGACGATGGTCGACACGTACGGGCAGATCGCCTTGAACTGGCCCTCGATCTCGGCCGGGGCGACGTACTTGCCGCCCGAGGTCTTGATCAGGTCCTTCTTGCGGTCGGTGATCCGCAGGTAGCCGTCGGCCGACAGTTCGCCGATGTCGCCCGTGTGCAGCCAGCCGTCGGACTCCAGGACCTCGGCGGTCTTCTCCGGCTGCCCGTGGTAGCCCTGCATGATGCCGGGGCCGCGCAGCAGGACCTCGCCGTCGTCGGCGATGCGGACCTCGGTGCCGGGGAGCGGCTTGCCGACCGTGCCGGTGCGGTAGGCCTCGCCCGGGTTGACGAAGGAGGCGGCGCTGGACTCGGTCAGGCCGTAGCCCTCCAGGATGTGGATGCCCGCGCCGGAGAAGAAGTAGCCGATCTCGGGTGCCAGGGCGGAGGCGCCGGAGACGGCGGCGCGCAGTTTGCCGCCGAAGGCCTCGCGGAGCTTGGAGTAGACGAGCGCGTCGGCGATCTTGTGCTTGGTGGTGAGGCCGAAGGGGGCGGTCTTGCGGCCGGTGCGCCGGAAGTTGTCCTGGGTGACCTTGGCGTACTCGCGGGCCACGCCGACCGACCACTGGAAGATCTTGTACTTGGCGCCGCCGCCGGCCCGGGCCTTGGCGGCCACGCCGTTGTAGACCTTCTCGAAGATGCGCGGGACGGCCGCCATGTAGGTCGGCTGCACGATCGGCAGGTTGTCGATGATCTTGTCGATCCGGCCGTCGACGGCCGTGACGTGCCCGACCTCGATCTGGCCGGAGGTCAGCACCTTGCCGAAGACGTGGGCCAGCGGCAGCCACAGGTACTGGACGTCGTCCTTGCCGATCAGCCCGGTGGCGACCATGGCCTTGGCCATGTACGACCAGTTGTCGTGCGGAAGCCGTACGCCCTTGGGGCGGCCGGTGGTGCCCGAGGTGTAGATGAGCGTGGCGAGCTGGTCGGCGGTGATGGCCGCGATCCGCTCCTTGATCGCGCCGGGGTGCTTGGCGAGGTACGCCGCGCCGCGCTTCTCCAGGTCGGCGAGGGAGAGCACCCAGCCCTCGGGGTCGCCGTCGACGGCGATCGCGTCGGCCGCCTCCAGGACGACGACGTGGGCGAGGTGCGGCAGGTCGGCGCGGCGCTCGCGGGCCTTCGCCAGCTGCTTGCCGTCCTCGGCGATGAGCACGCGGCTCTCGGAGTCCGAGAGGATGAACGCGGACTCGTCCGCGTTGGTGCTGGGGTAGATCGTGGTGACGGCGCCGCCCGCGCACATCACGCCGAGGTCGGACAGGATCCACTCGACCCGCGTGTTGGAGGCGAGCGCGACGCGCTGCTCCGGCTGGACCCCCAGGTCGATCAGGCCCGCGGCGATGGCGAAGACCCGCTCGGCCGCCTGGCCCCAGCTGAGCGACTTCCAGTCGTCGGGGCCCTGGCCGCCGGCCGCGGGCACCGGGAACCGGTACGCCTCCGCATCGGGCGTCTTCGCGACGCGCTCAAGGAAGAGGGCCGCCACGGTGGGCGGGCGGTTCTCGATCAAGGTCTGTGTGTCGCTCACGGACGTCCTCCGGACCACGCGGCAGGGCCTGTCATTCAGGGGCGGTGACTCAGGGCTTGTAACTGGCGAGTAACCATCGAGCAGTGATCAGAGTAGGGGCCCTCCGGCCGGTGCGTAAGAGCCTCCGAGCGGCCGATTCATAACGAAACAGGCCCCCGGGCATCGCCTCGGGGGCCTGTTTCGTACGCAACGCCGCTGCCGGACTACTTCTTCTTGCCGCCGGAATCGTCGCTGGACAGCACCGCGATGAAGGCCTCCTGCGGGACCTCCACGGAGCCGACCATCTTCATCCGCTTCTTGCCTTCCTTCTGCTTCTCCAGCAGCTTCCGCTTACGGGAGATGTCACCGCCGTAGCACTTGGCGAGGACGTCCTTGCGGATGGCGCGGATGGTCTCGCGGGCGATGACGCGGGAGCCGATCGCGGCCTGGACCGGGACCTCGAAGGCCTGCCGCGGGATGAGCTCGCGCAGCTTGGCGACCAGGCGCACGCCGTAGGCGTAGGCGGCGTCCTTGTGGCAGACGGCGGAGAAGGCGTCGACCTTGTCGCCGTGGAGCAGGATGTCGACCTTGACCAGGCTGGAGGACTGCTCGCCGGTGGGCTCGTAGTCGAGGGAGGCGTAACCGCGCGTCTTGGACTTCAGCTGGTCGAAGAAGTCGAAGACGATCTCCGCGAGCGGGAGGGTGTAGCGGATCTCGACGCGGTCCTCGGAGAGGTAGTCCATGCCGAGGAGGGTGCCGCGGCGGGTCTGGCAGAGCTCCATGATCGCGCCGATGAACTCGCTCGGCGCGAGGATCGTGGCCCGGACGACCGGCTCGAACACGTCCGAGATCTTGCCCTCGGGGAACTCGCTCGGGTTGGTGACGGTGACCTCCTTGCCGTCCTCCAGGACCACCCGGTAGACCACGTTGGGCGCGGTGGCGATCAGGTCGAGGCCGAACTCGCGCTCCAGGCGCTCGCGGACCACGTCCAGGTGGAGCAGGCCGAGGAAGCCGACGCGGAAGCCGAAGCCGAGCGCCGCCGAGGTCTCCGGCTCGTAGACGAGCGCGGCGTCGTTGAGCTGGAGCTTGTCCAGGGCCTCGCGCAGGTCCGGGTAGTCCGATCCGTCGAGCGGGTACAGGCCCGAGAAGACCATCGGCTTCGGGTCCTTGTAGCCGCCGAGGGCCTCGGTCGCGCCGTTGTTCAGGCTGGTGATGGTGTCACCGACCTTGGACTGACGGACGTCCTTCACGCCGGTGATGATGTAGCCCACCTCGCCGACGCCGATGCCGTCGGCCGGGGTCATCTCGGGCGAGGAGACGCCGATCTCCAGCAGCTCGTGGGTGGCGCCGGTCGACATCATCCGGATGCGCTCGCGCTTGTTGAGCTGGCCGTCGACCACACGGACGTAGGTGACCACACCGCGGTACGAGTCGTAGACCGAGTCGAAGATCATGGCGCGGGCCGGGGCGTCCTTGACGCCGACCGGGGCCGGAACGGTGGCGACGACCTTGTCCAGCAGGGCGTCGACGCCCATGCCGGTCTTGGCCGAGACGCGCAGCACGTCGTCGGGGTCGCAGCCGACCAGGTTCGCGAGCTCCTCGGCGAACTTCTCCGGCTGTGCGGCCGGCAGGTCGATCTTGTTCAGGACCGGGACGATCGCGAGGTCGTTCTCCATCGCCAGGTACAGGTTGGCGAGGGTCTGGGCCTCGATGCCCTGGGCGGCGTCCACCAGGAGGATGGTGCCCTCGCACGCGGCGAGGGAGCGCGAGACCTCGTAGGTGAAGTCGACGTGCCCGGGGGTGTCGATCATGTTGAGGATGTGGGTCTTGCCCTGGCCCTCGCCCGCGGTGGGGGCCCAGGGCAGCCGGACCGCCTGGGACTTGATCGTGATGCCGCGCTCACGCTCGATGTCCATGCGGTCGAGGTACTGGGCGCGCATCTGCCGCTGGTCGACCACACCGGTGAGCTGGAGCATCCGGTCGGCAAGGGTCGACTTGCCGTGGTCGATGTGCGCGATGATGCAGAAATTGCGGATCAGCGCCGGGTCGGTACGGCTCGGCTCGGGCACGTGGCTGGGGATCGCGGGCACGCAGTGTCCTGATTCTCGGTCGCAGTCGGAACGCGGAACGAAGTCTGAAGTCCTCCCATGGTCCCATGGACGGGGCAGTGCGCTCGGTTTGGGCCGCCAGGAGCGTGCCTGGTAGCCTGGGCAGCTGTGTCTCGTATGCCCTCTCAGCTGTCGGGACGCAATCCGAAGATCAAACTCTGAACCTGAAAAGGCTCTTTCGTGGCGAACATCAAGTCCCAGATCAAGCGGAACAAGACGAACGAGAAGGCGCGCCTGCGCAACAAGGCCGTCAAGTCCTCGCTCAAGACCGCGATCCGCAAGGCCCGCGAGGCTGTCCTCGCCGGTGACGTCGAGAAGGCCACCGTGGCTTCCCGCGCCGCCGCGCGTGCGCTCGACAAGGCTGTCTCGAAGGGTGTCATCCACAAGAACGCCGCCGCCAACAAGAAGTCGGCGCTGGCTGCCAAGGTTGCCACCCTCCAGGGCTGAGCTCTCGATGTGAATCGCCGGTAGGGACCCAGCGGGCCCTCTCATCCGCTCCCTCACCGGCACACCGCGCCGCACGCGGCCTGCGTTCGCCACGCGGGTGCGGCGCAAGCATCTTCAAGCAGTGACCGAAGGCCCCGGCCCCCACCCTTCCCCAGGGTGGCGGCCGGGGCCTTCGCGTTGCCCCACTTGCCCTACGGGCGGCGCTGCGGGCGGGCCGCGCGGGCCACCGCCACCACGGCCTTCTCCAGGGCGTACTCGGGGTCGCTGCCGCCGCCCTTCACTCCCGCGTCGGCCGCGGCCACGGCGCGCAGGGCGTCCGCGACCCCGTCGGCGGACCAGCCGCGCATCTGCTGGCGAACCCGGTCGATCTTCCACGGCGGCATGCCCAGGTCCCGGGCGAGGTCCCCGGGACGGGCGCCGCGCGGGGCGGAGGCGAGCTTGCCGATCGCACGCACCGCCTGGGCCAGCGCGCTGGTGATCTGGACCGGTGCAACCCCGGTGGCCAGGGACCAGCGCAGGGTTTCGAGGGCTTCCGCCGCCCGCCCCTCGACCGCCCGGTCGGCGACCGTGAAGCTGGAGGCCTCGGCACGGCCCGTGTAGTAGAGGCCCACCACGGCTTCGTCGATCGTGCCCTCGACGTCCGCGCACAGCTGCGCCGCGGCGCTCGCCAGCTCCCGCAGGTCGCTGCCGATCGCATCGACCAGGTTCTGGCAGGCGTCCGGGGTCGCCGAGCGCCCCAGCGCGCGGAACTCTCCCCGGACGAACGCCAGGCGGTCGGCCGCCTTGGTCATCTTCGGGCAGGCCACCTCCCGGGCGCCCGCCTTGCGGGCCGCGTCCAGCAGGCCCTTGCCCTTGGCCCCGCCGGCGTGGACGAGGACGAGGACGATCTCCTCGTAGGGCGCGTCGAGGTAGGCCTTGACCTCCTTGACGGAGTCCGCGGACAGGTCCTGGGCGTTGCGCACGACCAGGACCTTGCGCTCGGAGAAGAGCGAGGGGCTCGTCAGCTCGGCCAGCGTGCCGGGCTGGAGCTGCTCGGAGGAGAGGTCGCGCACGTCCGTGTCGGCGTCGGTGGCACGGGCGGCCGCCACCACCTCCCGCACGGCACGGTCGAGCAGCAGGTCCTCCTGCCCCACCGCGAGGGTGATCGGGGCGAGCGGATCGTCGGTTGAGTTCTTCCTGGTGGCCATCGCCTCCAGCATCCCACGCCGCACTGACAGCCCACCGCCGCACGGGCCCTGCGGCCCGATACTCGACAATGGTCGCGTGAACGTGCGACATGTACTCGTCCTGCCCGACCGCGACGCCGCCGAGGAGGTGGCGCAGGAGGTCGTGGACCGCTTCGGCCTGCCGGAGGAGCCGCAGTTGGTCCGCGACGCCCTGGCCGGCGAGGACGACGCCGAGGACGCCCAGTGGCTGGTGGTCGTCGAGGACCCGCGGGAACGTCTCGACCCCACCGTGCTGGACGCCCTCGCCGACGAGTACGAGGGGTGGCTGGAGACCCCTTAGGCACCGGGACCGCCCCCGCTCTCCCCGGCCGCCCGGCCCTCCCGGGCCCTTCAGGTCCCGCCGGGCGCTCAGGCCTTGTGGACGGCCTGGATGTCCAGGGTCACCTCGACGCTCGATCCGATCGCCGCGATCCCGTGCGCCAGCACGGACTGCCAGTTCAGGGTGAAGTCCTCGCGCTGCAGTTCCGTACTGGCCCGGCAGGCGGCCCGCGGCTCGCCCTCCAGGCCCGCGCCCAGACCCAGGTACTCGGTGTCCAGCGTGACGGAACGGCTCACCCCGTGCAGGGTGAGGGCGCCCGCGACGGCCCAGCGGCGGCCGCTGCGGTGGATGAACCGCTCGCTGTAGAACTCGACCGTCGGATAGCGGGCCGCGTCCAGGAAGTCCGCCGAACGCAGGTGGTCGTCCCTCATCCGCAGTCCGGTGTCGATGCTCGCCGCGTCGATCCGCACGTGCATGGAGGAGTCCTCCATGCGCTCGGCGATCCGGACCGCGCCGGCGAACGTGCTGAACCGGCCGCGGATCCGCGCCATGCCGATGTGACGGGCCGTGAAGCCGATCGTCGAATGCGCCGGGTCGAGCTCCCAGTGCCCGGGCTTCGGCAGCAGCGGCGGCTCCACGACGTCCAGGACGATCTCCCCGGTGCCGGGCTGCGCGGGACCGCCCACCAGCGTCGCCCCGTGGAACGGCGCGTACCCCTCGGCGCTGACCGAGAGCCGGTACTCCCCTTCCGGCACGGTCGCGGTGAACGCGCCGTACGGGTCGGTCTCGCCGCTCACGATCCGCCGCCCGATCGGGTCGGTGACCTCGAACTTCGCCTGCCTGATCGGCTGGTGGACACTGTCGAGGACACGACAGCTGAGCAGCTGCGCCGTCGGCGGCAGCGTCAGTGTCGCGGATGTCTGCGGACTGGAACCCCCCGCCGTATCCATCCCCCTTCGGCGACCGAACATGGCTGATGCACCCCCGTGCTGTGTGGACTGTGACCGTGTTGGCGAAGACGCATTCGATCATGCTGTCGGGTTGTGGGCAAACAGAGTGCTCGCGCCCGGTATGGACCCGGCGGATCCGCCTCCGCATGGCTGGAAACGCCCGTAGTCGGACCCCCGATCCGGTGACCGCGACGGAGCCGTCGGTGTCGGTCCGCAGCACGGTCGCCCCCAGCTCCCGGAGCCCCGCGAGCGTACGGGGTGCGGGGTGCCCGTAGCGGTTGCCGGCGCCGACCGGGACGATCGCGAGCCGCGGCCGGATCCGGGCCTGCAGCTGCGGGTCCTGGTGCGCGGACCCGTGGTGGGCCACCTTCAGGACGTCCACCGGACCCAGCTCCGGATGGTTCGTCAGGAGCGCCCGCTGGGCCGGTGGTTCCAGGTCGCCGAGCAGGAGCAGGGTCAGCCCCGCGCCGCGCACCAGCAGGGCCACGCTCGCGTCGTTGGGCCCCTCGGGCGGCGGTCCGGCCGGAGGCGGCCAGAGCACCTGCCACTCCAGCGGCCCCGCCCGGCGCCGTTCCCCCGCCACCGCGGGCACCACCGGCACCCCGGCGGCGGCCGCCGTCCTGCGTACGAACTCGGCCTGTGCGGGCGGCTCTTCGAGACCGGTGGTCTGGATCACCCCCACGGACCTGCCGCGCAGCACCCCGGCCAGGCCCGCCACGTGGTCGGCGTGAAAGTGCGTCAGCAGCAGCATCGGCACCCGCCGGACCCCCAGGGCGCGCAGGCACGCGTCCACCGGGCCGGGCTCCGGGCCGGCGTCCACCACCAGGGCCTCCCCCGGCCCCACGGCCAGGACGGCGGCGTCCCCCTGGCCCACGGCGCACTGGACGTAACTCCAGTCCGGCGGCGGCCAGCCCGTAACGGTACGGGTCAGCTGCGGCGGCCGCAGCACGGCCAGGAGCAGCACCACCGCCAGGACGCAGACGACCCACCGACGGCGGCCGAACCGCGCCGCCAGCGCCACGCCCGCGAGCGTCACGGCGGCCAGCAGCACACCCCCGCCGAGCCCGCCCGGCCAGGCCAGCTCCGCCCCCGGCATCCGTTCCCCGGCCCGGGCCACGGCGGCGATCCACCCGGCGGGCACCCCCGCGCACCGGGCCAGCAGTTCCGCGGCCGGCATCGACAGCGGGGCCATCGCGAGGGTCGCGAAGCCGAGCACCGTCGCCGGACCCGCCGCGAGCTCGGCCAGCAGGTTGCACGGCACGGCGACGAGGCCGACCCGGGCCGAGAGCACGGCGACGACCGGCGCGCACACCGCCTGGGCGGCAGCGGCGGCCGCCAGCGCCTCGGCGAGCCGGGGCGGCATCCCGTACCGCCGCAGCGCCCCGCTCCACCGGGGTGCCAGGGTCAGCAGCGCCCCGGTCGCCAGGACGGAGAGCAGGAACCCGTATCCGCGGGCCAGCCACGGGTCGTACAGCACCAGCAGCAGGACGGCGGCGGCCAGCGCCGGCAGCAGGGACCTGCGCCGCCCCGTCGCGAGGGCCAGCAGTGTCACGGCCCCGCACGCCGCGGCCCGCAGCACGCTCGGTTCCGGTCTGCACACCACCACGAACCCGAGCGTCAGCGACGCACCGCACACGGCCGTCCCCCGCAGCGACAGCCCGAGCCGGGGCGCCAGCCCCCGCCGCTCGGCCCGCTGCGCGCGGGCCGGGGGCCCGACGAGCAGGAACAGCACCACCGTCAGGTTGGACCCCGAGACGGCGAGCAGGTGCAGCAGATCGGTGGCCCGGAAGGCCTCACGGAGGTCGTCCGGCACCCGGGAGGTGTCCCCGACGACCAGCCCCGGCAGCAGGGCCCGCGCATCCGGGGCGAGCCCGTCGCTCGCCTCCCGCAGCCCCGCCCGCAAGCGCCCCGCGATCCGCTGTGCGGCGTCCGGGCCGCCGGTCACCCCGGGCGGGGCTTCACCGGCCGGACGGAGCACCGCCACGGCCCGCTCCCCGCCCCTCGCCGGTGCCAGCCGGGCGACGACCTCCACCCTGGTGGAGGGCAGCAGCCGGGCCCATCCCGTATGTCCGGCGAGGACCCGCACGGGCGTCTCCACCCGGGTACGCGCCCCGTCCGGCCCGGTCACCCGGGTCACCACCGCGTCCAGCAGCACCAGCGGCGGCCCGCTGCCGCCGCGGGAGACCTGCGGATCGGAGCCGACCGTCAGCTCCGCGAGAACACGGGCGTGCTCCCTGGCCAGACCCTCGACCGGCCCGGCCCGCGCCTCGGCCCGCTGGAGTCCGGCCACCCCGGCCCCCGCGGCCGCGCACAGCAGGACGGCGGCCACGGCCGGGGCCATCCCCCAGCGCGGCCCGGCCCGCCGGAACCCGGCGAGGACCAGCAGCCCGGCACCGAGCGCGCCCAGCACAGCCACCGCGACGCCGGTCCGCACGGCGGATGCGCCCAGCGCGAGGGCCGCCGCTCCCCACGCGGCCAGGGCCGGCACCACGAGCCGCAGATCCGCCGGGCGCCTCCCGTCGGGGTCCGGGTCCACCGGGCGCAGGTCCCGCGGCCGCCGATCCACGGGCCCCGCGGTCTCCGCGCCCGGGTCCCCGGCGCCGACGCCCGCCGCGCCGGGGTCCGCCCCGCCCCGCGCCCCGGGGCGGTTCACGGCCGCACCAGGGCGCGCAGGTCGGCGAAGCGCCGTTCTCCGATGCCGTCGACCTGCCGGAGGTCCTCCACGGACCGGAAGCCGCCGCGGGCGGTGCGGAAGTCCACGATGTGCTGCGCCAGCACCGGCCCCACCCCGGGCAGCCCGTCCAGCTGGTCGACGGTGGCGGATCCGAGGCTGAGCGGACCCGCAGCCGAGCCCGCAGCCGAGCCCGCGCCCGGACCCGCGCCCGACGTCATGCCCGCCCCCTGGGGCGGTGCCGGGGCGCCCACCAGCACCTGCTCGCCGTCCACCAGCACCCGGGCCCGGTTCAGCCCCGTGGTGTCCGTACCCGGGCGCACACCCCCGGCGGCGGCCAGCGCGTCCTCCACCCGCGAACCGGCGGGCAGCCGCCGCACCCCCGGCTCCCGGACCTTCCCGCTGACGTCCACGACGATCCGCGCGGCGCCTGCTGCCGGAGCCGGAGCCGGCGCCACCGCCGACGCCGGGGCGACCACCGCCGGAGCGGTCACCGCGCGCGGCCGGGCTGACCAGTACTGCTGCGCGGCGAAGCCGACGGCTGCCACCAGCACTACGGCGACGGCGCCCACCGTGCGCGGCTCCACCCCGCAACGGGCCTGGAGCCACACCGGCAGCCGCTCCCGCACGGCCAGACCGCTCCTCGTCGGCCCGCCCCTCGTCGGCCCGCTCCTCGTCGGCCCGCCCGGCGCGGCCCCGTCGAGCAGCTCGGCCGACGGCGGCTGCCCGGCCGGCTCCCGGAGCGGCTGCCCGGCCGGCGGTGGACTGCTGCCGCCCAGCAGGGCCTCGGCCCGGCGGCGCAGCACCTCCGGGTCCACCTGCGGAGCACGGGACCGGCGATACCGCCCGCGCCGGTGCCGGACACGGCGGTCCGAGACACGGCGGTCCGAGAGACGGGGGTCCGAGAGGAGGGGGTCCGAGAGACGGTGGCCGGAGAGACGGTTACGGCCAGGGCCGCTCCCGGCGCCCGACCGGGACGGGATACGCGTTCGAAGAGTCATGCCACGACCGTAGGGGCCCGGCCGGAATCCCGTTCGGAACCCCCAATTCCGGTGGACAGCGGACCCGTTGTGGATATCCCGGTCACCCGTACCGGTGATCAGCGGGGCGAGACGACCGCCGCCAGCAGCCCCGGCCCGGTGTGCGCGCCGATCACCGCACCGACCTCGCTGACGTGCAGTTCGGCCAGGCCCGGAATCCGCTCGCGCAGCCGCTGGGCGAGCTTGTCGGCCCGCTCCGGAGCCGCCAGGTGGTGCACCGCCACGTCGACGCTGCCCGACCCGGCGCGCTCTACGGCCAACTCCTCCAGCCGCGCGATGGCCTTCGAGGCCGTGCGCACCTTCTCCAGCATCTCGATCCGCCCGCCGTCCAGCGTCAGCAGCGGCTTCACCGCGAGCGCCGAGCCCAGCAGGGCCTGCGCGGCCCCGATCCGGCCACCGCGCCGCAGGTAGTCGAGGGTGTCGACGTAGAAGTACGCGGCCATGTCCGCCGCCCGCTTCTCCGCGGCGGCCACGGCCTCGTCCAGGGAACCGCCCGCCTCGGCCGCCTCGGCGGCCGCCAGCGCGCAGAAGCCGAGCGCCATCGCGACCATGCCCGTGTCGACGACCCTCACCGGCACGGGCGCGGACCGCGAGGCGACCACGGCCGCGTCGTACGTGCCGGAGAACTCGGCGGACAGGTGCAGGCTGACGATCCCGGCGGCCCCGGCGTCGGCGGCCGCCCGGTAGGCCCGGACGAACTCCTCCGGGCTGGGGCGGGAGGTGGTGACCGAACGGCGCTTCTGCAGGGCCAGGGCCAGGCTGCGCGCCGAGATCTCGGTGCCCTCCTCCAGCGCCTCGCCGCCCAGTACGACGGTGAGCGGGACGGAGGTGATTCCGTGCCGCGCCATGGCCGGTCGGGGCAGGTAGGCCGTGGAATCGGTGACGATGGCGACATGGCGGGACATGAGCCGGAGGTTACCGCCAGTGGGGGCGCGGCGGCAGCCTGACCCCTCGCCGGGGCCCTGTCTGTCCCCTGCCGGGCGCTGCGGCGGCCCTGCGGGGCTCCTCCCCCGCCCCGCCCCTTCCCGAGAACCGGGGGCTCCCAACCCCAGGGCCACCGGGCGAGGCTCCGCCCCAAACCCCAGCTCCCCGTCCCGGGCTGCCGCCCGGGGCCCCGGCCCCCCGCTCCCGGGTTCGGCCCGAGGCAGCGCCCCGAGCGGCCGTACAAGGCGGCCCGCCGCCGGGGCCGTGGGGCTACGTCGTGCTTTCCGGGCGGCGCGCCTTCTCCCAGGGGTACGGCGTCGTCGGCGTCGCCGGGTTCAGCGCCGTCGGTGCAGGTGCCGGGGACGGAGCCGGGGCCTGGTCCTGCGCCGCGTCCCAGGCCGCCGCCGCTGCCGCCAGGTCGTCCACCGGCGGGCGGTGCCAGTCCCTCAGCGCTCCGGACTCGACCTCGATCTGCTCCGAGAGCACGGACAGGTCGTCCTCGGCGAACCGGCGGGCCCGGTCGCGCGCCGCCCACCGCAGCGAGTCCGCGGACTGGGTGATCTTGGCCGTGCGTTCCCGCAGGTCGGGCAGGAGCTCAGCGATGCGCTTGCGGTCGGGCTCCTGCTCCAGCCGCCTCAGCTCGTCGTCCAGCTCGTGTCCGTGCGCGCTCAGCCGCTCGAACAGTCCGATCGACTCCTTGAGCGAGGCGTCCACCCGGACCCCGTCGTGCAGCGCCTGCTGCGTGGAGCGCATCGACGTCCTCAGGTCGATGCGCAGTTGCGCCAGCGAGGCCGTGACCCCGACCTGCCCCAGGCTCTTGGCCCGCAGGGTGGTGTCCTCGACCGTCCGCCGCGCGTGCGTGATCGTCCGGTCCACGCCGCGCTTCGCCGCCTGCACCACCTTGACGGTCAGGTACGCGCCCAGGCCCAGGAAGGTGAGAACCATCAGCGCGAAGATGATCAACGCGACCTCCATCTGTGCCCCTTCCCCGGTCCCCGAAGCATTTGTCCGTCCCCTCAACCGTAAACGCCACGGGCAGGCCAGGGGTTCCATTCGAACCCCCAACCTGCCCGTACGGGAATACCCCGAGATCAGATGACGATGTTCACCAGCTTCGGCGCGCGCACGATCACCTTGCGGATCTCCGCGCCCGCCAGCGCCGCGACGACGCCCTCGTCCGTGACGGCCAGCTTCTCCAGCTCCGCGTCCGAGATCGTCGGCGGCACCTCCAGCCGGGCCTTGACCTTGCCCTTGACCTGCACCACGCACGTCACGGTCTCGTCCACCACGTACGCCGGGTCCGCGACCGGGAAGTCCTGGTGGACCACCGACTCGCGGTGGCCCAGGCGCTGCCACAGCTCCTCCGCGATGTGCGGGGCCAGCGGGGCGATCAGCAGGACCAGCCGCTCCGCGACCGAGCGCTCCAGCGGGCGGCCGGCCTTGGTCAGGAAGTTGTTCAGCTCGGTGATCTTGGCGATGGCGGTGTTGAAACGCAGCCCGGCCATGTCCGAACCGGCCCCGTCGATCGCCTTGTGCAGCGCGCGCAGCGTGTCCTCGGCCGGCTCGGCGTCGACGACGGTGACGGCGCCCGTCGACTCGTCGACGATGTTGCGCCACAGGCGCTGCAGCAGCCGGTACTGGCCGACGACGGCGCGGGTGTCCCACGGACGCGAGACGTCCAGCGGGCCCATCGCCATCTCGTACAGGCGCAGCGTGTCGGCGCCGTACTCCTCGCAGATCTCGTCGGGCGTGACGGCGTTCTTCAGGGACTTGCCCATCTTGCCGTGCTCGCGCTTGACCGGCTTGCCCTCGTAGAAGTACCCGCCGTCGCGCTCCTCGACCTCGGCCGCCGGCACGTAGACGCCGCGCTCGTCGGTGTACGCGTACGCCTGGATCATGCCCTGGTTGAACAGCTTGTGGAACGGCTCCGCCGAGGAGACGTGGCCCAGGTCGAACAGCACCTTGGACCAGAAACGCGCGTACAGCAGGTGCAGCACCGCGTGCTCGGCGCCGCCCACGTACAGGTCGACGCCGCCGTGCGGCGCGCCCTCGCGCGGACCCATCCAGTACTGCTCGATCTCCGGGTCGACCAGCCGCTCGGAGTTGTGCGGGTCCAGGTAGCGCAGCTCGTACCAGCAGGAACCGGCCCAGTTCGGCATGGTGTTGGTCTCGCGGCGGTACGACTTCACGCCGTCGCCCAGGTCCAGCTCGACGTTGACCCACGCCTCGTTGCGGGACAGCGGGGTCTCCGGCTTGGAGGCGGCGTCGTCCGGCTCGAAGGTGCGCGGCGAGTAGTCCTCGACCTCGGGCAGTTCCAGCGGCAGCATCGACTCGGGCAGCGCGTGCGCGACGCCGTCCTCGTCGTAGACGATCGGGAAGGGCTCGCCCCAGTAGCGCTGGCGGCTGAACAGCCAGTCGCGCAGCCGGAAGTTGACCGTGCCCTCGCCGATGCCGCGCTCGGACAGCCAGTCGGTGATCGCGGCCTTCGCCTCGACGACGCCCATGCCGTCCAGGGAGATGCCCTCGCCCGTGGAGTTGATCAGCTTCGCGTCGTAGGAGGCGAAGGCGTCGTCCCACTCGGCCGGGTCGGTGCCGCGCCCGTCGGAGGGCTGCACGACACAACGGATCGGCAGCTCGAAGGCGCGCGCGAACTCGAAGTCGCGGGCGTCGTGCGCCGGGACGGCCATGATCGCGCCGGTGCCGTAGCCCATCAGCACGTAGTCGGCGATGAAGACGGGGATCTTCTCGCCGCTGACGGGGTTGACCGCGTACTCGCCGGTGAAGACGCCGGTCTTCTCCTTGGCGTCGGCCTGCCGCTCGACGTCCGACTTGGCGTTGGAGAAGGCGCGGTACGCGGCCACGGCCTCGGCCGGGGTGGCGTGCCCGCCGGTCCACACCTCGTGCGTGCCCTCGGGCCAGGCGGCCGGGATGAACTTCTCGACCAGCGGGTGCTCCGGAGCCAGCACCATGTAGGTCGCGCCGAACAGCGTGTCCTGACGGGTGGTGAAGACGGTGATCGCCTCGTCGCCCAGGGCGAAGTCGACGCGGGCGCCCTCGCTGCGGCCGATCCAGTTCCGCTGCTGCAGCTTGATGGCCTCGGGCCAGTCCAGCCCGTCCAGGTCGTCCAGCAGCCGGTCGGCGTACGCGGTGATCCGCATGTTCCACTGGCTCAGCCGGGACTTGAAGACGGGGAAGTTGCCGCGCTCGGAACGGCCGTCGGCGGTGACCTCCTCGTTGGCCAGTACGGTGCCCAGACCGGGGCACCAGTTCACGGGCGCGTCCGAGGAGTAGGCCAGGCGGAAGCCGTTCAGCACGTCGGCCCGCTCGCCGGCGGTCAGCTCCGCCCAGGCGCGGCCGCCGGGGACCTCGCGGGAGCCGTCCTCGAAGGCGGCGACCAGCTCGGTGATCGGCCGGGCCTTCTTCGCGTCGGCGTCGTACCAGGAGTTGTAGATCTGCAGGAAGATCCACTGGGTCCACTTGTAGTAGTCCGGGTCGATCGTCGCGAAGGACCGGCGCTTGTCGTGGCCCAGGCCCAGGCGGCGCAGCTGGACCTTCATGTTCTCGATGTTCGCCTCGGTCGACACGCGCGGGTGCGTGCCGGTCTGCACGGCGTACTGCTCGGCCGGCAGGCCGAAGGCGTCGAAGCCCAGGGTGTGCAGGACGTTGTGGCCGGTCATCCGCTGGTGGCGGGCGTAGACGTCGGTGGCGATGTACCCCAGCGGGTGACCGACGTGCAGGCCCGCACCGGACGGGTACGGGAACATGTCCATGATGAACTTCTTGGGCCGCGCGACCACCGCGGGGTCACCGGCCAGGTCACCGGTCGGGTTCGGGGCCTCGTACGTGCCCTGCGCGTCCCATACGTCCTGCCAGCGTGCCTCGATGTCGGCGGCCATGGCAGCCGTGTAACGGTGCGCCTCGGCCGCCTCGGGGGCCGGGGTGTTCGTCTCGCTCATGATTCCTGAAGCTCCATCGATCGTCTCTGCCGTCTCTGCCTGCCCAAACGAAAAAGCCCCTCGCACAGGAGGGGACGCCGCGCCGATGCCGACCGTCTCGTGGGTCGGCGCTGATCAGCGCGGCTCGGTAAGCAGAAGGCGTACGGCACGCATGGCGTCAGGGTACCGCAGGGGCCACCGCCGGTGCCCGGTCGTTCCACACGTCGACACGGCGGCACAACGAGAAGCGGGCCACCCGTTCGGGTGGCCCGCTTCTTCACTGTGGAGCTAAGGAGAATTGAACTCCTGACCTCCTGCATGCCATGCAGGCGCTCTACCAACTGAGCTATAGCCCCTTGCCTTGCTTGCCGCTTCGGTTTCCCTTGCCGGTTCCCCCTGGCGACATCCCAAACATTACACGGTCATGGCCCTGGTCCAAAAATCGGTTTCCATCGACCAAGCGCCATGCCCGATTTGACCCATCTCGTCACGCTCTGGCGAACTGGTAGAACCGCTTGAGCGTGCAGTGCTCGTCGAGCAGGCGGCCGTAGATCGGCTCGCCCTCCAGCTCGCGGTACGTCTCGATCGGGTCGCCTTTTATGATCAGCGCCCGCGCGCACTCCTCGCACCAGTACTGGTAGTCGGCGTTGACCGGTTCCATGTCCCGCACGATCGGCGTGCCGTTGTTGCACCAGTCGCACCGCCGCCGGTGTGCACCCATCCGTCAGCGACTCCCTCCCGCGTCGGGCCGTCGACTCCCCCTCCGGCGGTCCGATTCTGCCACGCCGTGCGCAGCTGGTCAGTATGCGCAAAGGGTACAAAAACAAGGATCCCGCCCCCTGTTGGGGACGGGATCCTGATTGTGGAGCTAAGGAGAATTGAACTCCTGACCTCCTGCATGCCATGCAGGCGCTCTACCAACTGAGCTATAGCCCCGCTCTCCGCTGCGCTTCCCCCGTTTCCGGTGTTCTTCGCTGCGAACAAGAAGAACTCTAGCCTGTGACCAGCCGGAAAGTGAAATCCGGGTCGGAGCCCGGTCGGGAAGCGGCAGGGAGCCGCTCTCAGTCGTCGTCGCCGAGCACCGGTTCCGGCAGGGTGCCGGCGTTGTGCTCCAGCAGACGCCAGCCGCGTGCGCCCTCGCCGAGGACGGACCAGCAGCAGTTGGAGAGCCCGCCCAGGCTCTCCCAGTGGTTCGAGTCCAGACCCAGCAGGCGGCCGATGGTCGTACGGATGGTGCCGCCGTGGCTGACCACGACGAGCGTGCCGCCCTGCGGCAGTCCGTCGGCGTGCTCGAGCACCACCGGCGCGGCCCGGTCGGCGACCTCGGTCTCCAGTTCCCCGCCGCCGCGGCGGACCGGCTCGCCGCGCTTCCACGCCGCGTACTGCTCGCCGTACTTCTCGAGGATCTCGTCGTGCGTGAGGCCCTGCCACTCACCCGCGTACGTCTCGCGCAGCGCCTCGGTGTGCGTCACGGGCAGGCCCGTGACGGCCGACAGCTCGCCGGCCGTGGCGGAGGCCCTGCGGAGGTCCGAGGCGACGATGGCGTCCGGCCTCAGGGAGGCGAGCAGCCGGGCCGCGCGGCGCGCCTGCGCCACACCCGTCTCGGTCAGCTCGATGTCCGTGGAGCCCTGGAAGCGGCGCTCCAGGTTCCACGAGGTCTGGCCGTGCCGCCACAGGACGATCTTGCGGCCGGTCCGGCCCGTGTCGGTCGTGCTCAGAACAGATCACCGTCCAGATCGTCGTCACCGGCGGCCTCGCGCAGCTTGGCGTGCTCCTCGGCCTTGCCGATGGTGAGCTTGGCGTCCTCGGGCAGCTCGATCTCGGGGCAGTCCTTCCACAGGCGCTCCAGCGCGTAGAAGACCCGCTCCTCGCTGTGCTGAACGTGGACGACGATGTCGACGTAGTCGAGCAGGATCCAGCGGGCGTCGCGGTCGCCCTCGCGGCGCACCGGCTTGGCGCCGAGCTCCTTGAGGAGGCGCTCCTCGATCTCGTCCACGATCGACTTGACCTGGCGGTCGTTGGGGGCCGAGGCGAGCAGGAAGGCGTCGGTGATCGACAGCACGTCGCTGACGTCGTAGGCGATGATGTCGTGCGCGAGCCGGTCGGCCGCCGCCTGGGCGGCGGTGGTGATGAGCTCGATGGAGCGGTCCGTGGCGGTCACTGGCCATGCTTTCGGGTTGGCGGGCAGATCCATACAAGGGTCTCACGTACCGCCGTCACCGCCCGCGCGGAATGTTCCGCGCGGGCGTCGCCGCCCCCGGAGCCCGGGTCAGGACGGCTTGTAGTCCTTGCCCAGGATCACTACGACGTCGGCGTTCACCGCGTTCTCGGCCTTCTTCACGACCGTCTCCGGCAGCCCCAGCGTCTTGGCGACGTCGATCGCCCGGTCCTTCGTCGCGTCGTCCTGGTAGGTGATCTGCGAGGTGGCGGCCGTCCTGTCGGCCTTGCCGCCGTCCACGAAGGTGTAGCCGCCGTTCAGCAGCGCCGCCTTCGCCGCGCCCTGGACCTTGTCGTCACCGGTGGCGTCCTTGAGGCCGACGCGCGGGGCCGCTCCGGGCTGCGCCGCGGAGGCCGTGCCGCCCAGGACCTCCTTGACCACCTTTTTGTTGGCTTCGTCGGTGAGGGTGCCGTCCGCCTTCAGCCCGAGCAGGTCGGTGCGGTAGGCGCCCACCTTGGCGTGCGCGCCGAGCCGGGAGAGCAGGGCTCCGAGGGTCTGCGCGTTCAGGCCCGGGTCGAGGATCTGGCCCATGCTCTCGACCGTGACGGCGGCCGCCTTCGGGTCGCTCGGGATCTTGCGCAGGACCGCGTGGAGGACCTTGCCCATGCGTTCCAGCGGCTTGGTCTCGGGCTCCCCCTGGGCGCGGTACGTGGCGTACGCGACGGCCATGGGGCCGCTCAGGCTCTGCTTCTGGCCCTGGGCCACGGCCGGGGCCTTGGCCGCGTCGTCCGCCGGGACCGCGGTGTCGGTGTCGACCTCGATGCCGCCCACCAGCTCGACGAGGTTCTCCAGGAAGGGGGTGTCCAGCCGCCAGGTCCCGCCGATGTGGGTGCCGAGGACCGAGTCGAGGGCCTCCCGGGTGCCGAGGCCGCCCTCGTCGACCGCCTTGCCGAGCGGCGTGGTCGTCCCGTCCTGGCCGGGGACGCCGAGGGTGTTCGGCAGCAGGACGGTGGCCCCCTGCTTGGTGGTGACGTTGTCGACGAGCAGCGCGGAGGCGGTGCCGCCCTTCTTGGTGTTGTGCAGGTGGACGACGATCATGTCGCGCTTCTGCGCCCCGGCGTCGGCGGTCGCCGCGTTCTTCTTCTCCCCCGGACCGTCGAGGAAGGGCAGCTTGCCCGCGTACCAGAGGTAGCCGAGACCGGCGACGACGAAGACGGCGAGGACGACGATCAGCGCCACCACCCGGTTGCGGCCGCGGCGGCGGGCCTCCTCACGGCGCTCGGTGCGGCTCTCGGTGAACTTCAGCCAGTCGATGACGTCGTCGGACTCCTCGTCCGGCTGGTCGATGAAGGCGAACATCTCGGTGCGGTAGTCCCGGTCCTCCTCGGACCCGGAGCCCGGCTCGGACCGGGGGCGGCGCGGCTCGGGGACCTGGACGGCCGGGCGCTCGGCGGTGGCCGGCGGGGCCTGGGGCGCGGGCTGCCCGGCGGCCGCGGGGGGCTCCGGAGCGGTCTGCTGCGGGATCCACTGCCGGGTCGCCTGCGTGTCGTACCCGTAGCCGGGGTCCTGCTGGTAGCCCTGGCCGCCGTACTCCTGGGCGGGCTGCTGCTGCGGGTAGTACTGCTGCTGCTCGCCGTAGCCCTGGTAGCCGTAGCCCTGCTGTCCGTACGTGTCGTACTGCTCGTACTGGGGGGCCTGCGGGGCGGGCTGGGCGGGGCGCGCGGGCGCCTGGCCGTACACCGGCCGCCCGTAGGCGTCGTAGCCGATGAGCTGCTGCTCCTGGGCGACACCGTACGGGTCGTACGGATCCTGTCGGTCGTTCACCGCGGGGCCCCTCTCTCCGGAAGCTCAGGCTCCCCGGTACAGCTCACGCTTGTCGATGTAGCGCACCACACCGTCGGGCACCAGGTACCAGACGGGATCCCCCTGGGCCACTCTCGCACGGCAGTCCGTGGAGGAGATGGCCAGCGCGGGGACCTCTACGAGGGAGACGCCACCCTCGGGCAGTCCGTCGTCGGTGAGTACGTGGCCCGGCCGGGTGACTCCGATGAAGTGGGCGAGCGAGAACAGCTCGGCGGCGTTTCGCCAGGTCAGGATCTGGGCGAGCGCGTCGGCGCCGGTGATGAAGAACAGGTCGGCGTCGTCGTTCAGCGCCTTCAGGTCGCGCAGGGTGTCGATCGTGTACGTCGGGCCGCCGCGGTCGATGTCGATGCGGCTCACCGAGAACTGGGGGTTCGACGCGGTCGCGATGACGGTCATCAGGTAGCGGTCCTCGGCGGGCGAGACGGCCCGCTGGGACTTCTGCCACGGCTCGCCCGTCGGTACGAACACCACCTCGTCGAGGTGGAAAAGAGCGGCCACCTCGCTGGCGGCCACCAGGTGTCCGTGGTGGATCGGGTCGAACGTCCCGCCCATCACGCCGAGTCGGCGTTTGACCGGGCCCGTAGGCACTTCCTGCTCTCCCATGAGCGCAGAGCCTACTGGCCCGGCGGACGCGCCGGAGCGGCCTAGCGGTCGCGGTTGAGGCGGGTGGTCACCCAGAGCATGAGCAGCAGGATGCCGAGGGCGGCGCCGCCCGTCAGGTAAGGGCTGAGGCTGTCGTGGTTGCCGCCGTGCTGCTCAACCTCCTCCGAGGCGAGGACGACCAGGTTGTGGGCGGTGGAGGCGAGGCTCATCAGGCAGGTACCTATCGAGTCGGGGAGCGGGCGGAGACTTCGCTCACATCGTATGCGGGGGCCTGGGGCACGCTCACGCCGACTCAGGCGTTGGAGAGGATAGACGCAACGCCAGTCAGGTCGACCAGGGGAGGGCGCAATGACGGAGACAGGGCTCGGACAGTCACCGGCGAGGAACCGCAGGAGGTTTCCCGGAATCTCGTCGAGGGCGTACGAGCACCCGGCGGACCGCTCGGCGCTGGTGGCGCTGCGCAAGCTGAGCGGCTTCGACACGGCCTTCAAGGCCCTGAGCGCACTGCTGCCGGAGCGGAGCCTGCGGCTGCTGTTCCTGTCGGATTCGGTGCGGGTGGGCGAGACGCAGTTCCCGCACCTGCACGCGATGCTCCGCGACGCCTGTTACATCCTGGACCTGGAGAAGGTCCCGCAGATGTACGTCCAGCAGGATCCGCGGCCCAACGCGATGTGCATCGGGCTCGACGAGCCGATCATCGTGGTGACCACGGGCCTGGTCGAGCTGCTCGACGAGGAGGAGATGCGGGCGGTGGTGGGCCACGAGGTGGGCCACGCGCTGTCGGGGCACTCGGTGTACCGCACGATCCTGCTCTTCCTGACGAACCTGGCACTGAAGGTGGCGTGGATCCCTCTGGGCAATGTGGCGATCACGGCGCTGGTGACGGGTCTGCGGGAGTGGTTCCGCAAGTCCGAGCTGTCGGCGGACCGGGCCGGGCTGCTGGTGGGACAGGACGTGCAGGCCTCGATGCGCGGACTGATGAAGATCGCCGGCGGCAACCACCTCCACGAGATGAACGTGGACGCCTTCCTCGCCCAGGCCGAGGAGTACGAGGCGGCCGGCGACCTGCGCGACTCCGTGCTGAAGATCCTCAACATGCTGCCCCGCACGCACCCCTTCACCACGGTCCGGGCGGCCGAGCTGAAGAAGTGGTCCGAGCACCGCGACTTCCAGCGGATCATGGACGGCCACTACCCGCGGCGCGAGGAGGACAAGGACACCTCGGTGACCGACTCCTTCCGGCAGTCCGCCTCGCACTACGCCGACTCGGTGCGCACCAGCAAGGACCCTCTGATGAAGCTGGTCGGGGACCTCGCGGGCGGGGCGAACGAGCTGGGCGGCAAGCTGCGCGACAAGTTCGCCGCGGCCGCCGGCGGCGGATCGTCCGCGGGCACGGGTGCCGCCGGCGGGCCGGCCGGGGGCGAGGGCGCCGGAAAGGACACCGGGGGGAAGGACGGGCCGGGGGCTACGGGCCGGGGCTGACCGGGGTGGCCGCCGGGGGTGAGGGCTGCGCCAGTACGCCGCACAGCCCGGCGGAGCGCCTCGGACTGCCGCTGGCGTACGGGTCGGTGGCGGCCGGCCCCACCGTGGTGGGGCCGGCTCCGGCGAGGACCGGGCGGAAGGCGGCCGCCGGGTCCTGGGAGCAGTCCTGGGGTCCGGCCATCACATAGGCCGTCAGCAGCTCCGCCCGGCGGGCCGTGAGGTCCTCCCGGTCGAAGCGCAGCCGCAGCTCGCGGCGGACGGTGAAGAGCGAGGCGCCGTCGGCGGCGGCCGGGGCTCCGGTGGCGGGTCGGACGGCGTAGACGAAGGTGTGGTCGGTGGTCACCTCCAGCACGTCGGGGGCGACCTCCTCGAAGGCGAGGGTTCCGTTCACCCGGACCCTGGAGTCGGCCATGACGGCGGTGCCCGGGTCGAAGCGGACCAACCAGCCGGTGGCCGCGTGGCGGCCGTCCCCGGAGGGTGAGCTCATGCTGCGGTCGAACTGGTCCAGCTGGTCGGGGTCGAGCAGCACCCGCACGGGCCGGGAGGCGGAACCGGAGAGGATGTCCGGGTCCAGCGAGGACTGCACCAGGTAGTCCTTGGCGACGGACAGCGCGGCGACGACCTCGCTCTCGGTGAAATGATCCGTGCGGCGCACGGCCGGGAGAGTGATCCCGGCCGCCCCGACGCGGTAGTCGGCCGCGGGGCTGCTCGCGTACAGGTCCGCCGGACGGCCGCCGCGCACGGCCGCCGCGGGCGCCAGCGGAACGACGGTGCTGCTGAGGGCCGCCGCGGCCCCGCCGGCCGGCGGGACGTACGGATTGCGCAGCCCCATGTAGACCGCGGCCGCGAAGGCGCAGGCGATGAGCAGCACGAGGAGCATGCCCTGCCGGGCGCCCCGGCCGGGCGTGCCGGTGCCCGAGGCGGAGCCGCCGCCCGACCAGATGGAGCGGCTGCGCACGGCCCGGGCGTGCTCGCCCATGCGTTCCTGGGCCGAGTACTCCTGGAGCCTGGCGGCCCGTACGAAGTCCTCGTCGAACACGACGGACCGGTATTCGTCCGCGCGGAACTCGTCGTCGCCCCCGCCCATGCCGTCGGGGGTGCCGTTGGGTGGATCTCCTGGAACGGCCATCGCTTCTCCCGCTGTCCCCGCTTCAGAGAAGCCCCCAGCTCCGGCAGATGCGAGTGGGGTCGTACCTTCAGGGTTGGCGGCCGGAGGGGTACGTAAACGCGCCGACGCCGGTGACTTCCTTGAGCGGGGTGCTGGCGGGCGCCGGGGCCGGGTCCGCCTCGCCGGAGGCGCTGCGGTACACGGCGCTGAACGCGAGCGCGATCATGCCGAGGCCCATCACGAAGGCGAGCACCCAGGCGACCGGGCGCAGCCACGGCGAGCGGCCACGGTACGGGCGCAGGCTGCCGCCGTAGGCCCCGTACGGGCCGTCGTAGTGGTACCGGCCCCGCTCGTCGTCCCAGCCCGGCTCGTCGGCGTCGTACCCGTCGGGCCGGCCGTAGCCGTACCCGTCGTAGTCGTCGTCGCCCGTCCAGCCGCCGGCGACGGCTCGGGCCGCTTCGGCCTCCGCGCGCGCCCGGTCGGCCGCCCGCTGGCGCTCGGCGGCACTCGGTTCATGGATCTCGGCGTTCCGGACGAAGGCCTCGTCGAACACCACGGAGGCGAAGTCCTGATCCGCGCCTCCGCGGTCGTCGTCGGGCTCCCCGTCGTCCGGGAACGGCTTGCCCCCCACGTCGTCCGGCACAGGAACAGCCTAGACCTGGGGGGCACCTTTGGGCAGTGTGTGCGCCGAAATCCGGCCACACCGAGTTGGCCGTGCGGTTACCGGATGTGACCGTCGCCGGTGACGATGTACTTGGTGGAGGTGAGCTCGGGGAGCCCCATGGGGCCCCGGGCGTGCAGCTTCTGCGTGGAGATCCCGATCTCGGCGCCGAAACCGAACTGACCACCGTCGGTGAACCGGGTGGAGGCATTCACGGCAACCGTGGTCGAGTCGACCAGCTGGGTGAAGCGGCGGGCCGCGGCCTGCGAGGTGGTGACGATCGCCTCGGTGTGGCCGGAGGTCCAGCGGCGGATGTGGGCGACGGCGTCGTCGAGGGAGTCCACGACGCCGGCGGCGATGTCGTAGGACAGGTACTCGGCGGCCCAGTCCTCGTCGGTGGCGGGAAGGGTCTTGGCCTTGGTGTTCGCGGCGGCGGCGAGGACGCGGTCGTCCGCGTGGACGGTCACGCCGGCGTCGGCGAGGGCGTCCAGGGCGCGGGGCAGGAAGGCGTCGGCGATGTCGCGGTGCACGAGGAGGGTCTCGGCGGCGTTGCAGACGGAGGGGCGCTGGGCCTTGGAGTTGATGAGGATGTCCACGGCCATGTCCAGGTCGGCCTGGGCGTCCACGTAGACGTGGCAGTTGCCGGTACCGGTCTCGATGACCGGGACGGTGGACTCCTCGACGACGGTCTTGATGAGGGAGGCGCCGCCGCGCGGGATGAGCACGTCGACGAGGCCGCGGGCGCGCATCAGCTCGCGGACGGAGTCGCGGGACTCGCCGGGGACGAGCTGGACCGCGTCGGCGGGCAGGCCGGCGCTCACGACGGCGTCGCGGAGGATGCCGACCAGGGCGGTGTTGGAGGCGTAGGCGGAGGAGCTGCCGCGCAGGAGGACCGCGTTGCCGGACTTGAGGCAGAGCGCGGCGGCGTCGACGGTGACGTTGGGGCGGGCCTCGTAGATGATGCCGACGACGCCGAGGGGGACGCGGATCTGGCGGAGGTCGATGCCGTTGGGGAGGGTGCTGCCGCGGACGACCTCGCCGACGGGGTCGGGCAGGGCCGCGACGTCGCGCACGTCGGAGGCGATGGCAGCGACGCGCTCGGGGGTGAGGGTGAGGCGGTCGATGACCGTCTCGCTGGTGCCGGCGGCGCGGGCCTTGTCGGTGTCGACGGCGTTGGCGGCGATGATCTCGGCCGTACGGGCCTCCAGCGCGTCCGCGATCGCCAGCAGGGCCGTGTCCTTGGCGGACCGCGGGAGTGGGGCGATGGTGGCGGCGGCGGTGCGGGCCGCTGCCGCGGTGGTGAGGACGGGCGAGGTGGCGGTGGCGTCGTCGAGCGAGGTCATGCGCCCAGGGTAGTCCCCGGGCCGCCCCTCGCCGATGGCCTTTCCACCCCGCGAGACGGCCTCCGGCCTCCGGCCCGGCGGACCCGGCCCCGGCAGCGCCTGCGGCTGCGGCTGCGGCTGCGGCCGCGCGGGCCGGTCCCCTACCCGCCCTTCCACCGTTCCCCGGGGCTCCGCCCCGGACCCCGCGCCTCAAACGCCGGCGACGCTAGGGTGGGGGCTCCGCCCGGACCCGCGCCTCAAACGCCGGCGTGGCTGGATCGAGAGCGGCTAGTACGGGTGCACGCCCACCGGGTGGGCCGGGGGCGGGCCGTAGCCTTCCGCGACCCGCTGGTGGTAGGTGGCGCGGTCGATGACCTCCAGGCCGACGATCTCCCACGGCGGGAGCTGCGCCGAGGAGCGGTGTTCGCCCCAGAGCCGCAGGGCCACGGCCGCCGCGTCGTGGAGGTCGCGGGCCTCCTCCCAGTAGCGGATCTCCGCATGGTCGTCGGCGTAGCGGCTGGTCAGGAGGAAGGGGTGGTCGTGGGCCAGTTGTTCCAGCCCGCGCCGGACCTCCGACAGCGGCGCCGGCTTGCCGGAGACGCTCAGGGTGACGTGCCAGAGGCGGGACGGTTCGTTCCGCACGTCGTTGTTGCCGGCTCCGCCGTCACCGTCCCCTGTGCCGACGCTGGTCAGCGCTCGTCTCACCAGCCGCCTCCTGTCTCCGCTACGCGTGTCCGCCCGGGCTCTCACAGTTGACCAGTCCCCGGCCCGCCGCGCGGCGGTTTTACCGAAGCTCAGCCCTGCAGCAGGACCAGATCGTCCCGGTGGACGACCTCCCGTTCGTACTCGGGTCCGAGTTCGGCCGCGAGCTCGCGGGTGGAGCGGCCGAGGAGCTGCGGGAGCTCCTTGGCGTCGAAGTTGACCAGGCCCCGCGCGATCGGCCGGCCGTCGGCGGACCGCAGTTCGACCGGGTCTCCGGCCGCGAAGTCGCCCTCGACGGCCGCGATGCCCGCGGGCAGCAGCGAGCTGCCGCGTTCGGTGACCGCGCGGACGGCGCCCTCGTCGAGGACGAGGTGGCCCTGGGGGGTGGACGCGTGCTGGAGCCACAGCAGCCGGTCCGCGGAGCGGCGTCCGGTGGCGTGGAAGAGGGTGCCCGTGGTCCGTCCGGCCAGGGCGTCCGCGGCCTGGCTGGCGGAGGTGAGGACGACGGGGATGCCGGCCGCGGCGGCGATCCGGGCGGCCTCGACCTTGGTGACCATGCCGCCGGTGCCCACGCCCGCCTTGCCGGCGCTGCCGATGGAGACGTGGGCGATGTCCTCGGGCCCGCGGACCTCGTCGATGCGGGTGGTGCCGGGCAGGGACGGGTCCCCGTCGTAGAGGCCGTCCACGTCCGAGAGGAGGACGAGGAGGTCCGCGCGCACGAGGTGGGCGACGAGGGCGGCCAGCCGGTCGTTGTCGCCGAAGCGGATCTCGTCCGTGGCGACCGTGTCGTTCTCGTTGACGACGGGCAGCGCGCCCATCGCGAGGAGCTGGTCGAGGGTGCGGTAGGCGTTGCGGTAGTGGGCGCGGCGGCTGGTGTCGTCGGTGGTGAGCAGGACCTGGCCGACGCGGACGCCGTAGCGGGCGAAGGAGGCGGTGTAGCGGGCGACGAGCAGGCCCTGGCCGACGCTGGCGGCGGCCTGCTGGCGGGCCAGGTCCTTGGGGCGGCGGGCCAGGCCGAGCGGGGAGAGCCCGGCGGCGATGGCGCCGGAGGAGACCAGGACGATCTCCTTCTCGCCGCCGCTGCGGGACTTGGCCAGGACGTCGACGAGCGCGTCCACCCGGTCGGCGTCGAGTCCGCCGGCCGCCGTGGTCAGGGAGGAGGAGCCGACCTTGACCACGATCCTGCGGGCGTCCACGACACCTTGCCTAGCCGCTGACACGTCTTGTCCCCTTGCCCCTTGGCGGAATGCATGCCGTCTCAATCTACGGTGTCGCGCCGGGCGGCCGCGCAGCGGTTTCAGACCGTGGACGAGGTCCCGACCGGCTCGCGTTCCCCGGCCGGTCCGGCGGCCCCCGGGATGAGGATCTTGCGGGAGATGACGAAGGTGAACGGGATGGCCACGACCGCCGCGACCAGCGGGGCGATGCGCGTGTCCATCCCGGCCCAGGCCACCAGGGCGTAGAGGCCGACCGACTGGATCACGTAGTTCGTGACGTTCGTCAGCGGGAAGAGGAGGAACTTCTTCCACGTCGGCCGGGTGCGGTACGTGAAGTACGTGTTCATGAAGAAGGAGCCGACCATCGCCAGCACGAAGGCCAGCGAGTAGGCGGCGAAGTACGGCATCCACGGGTGCAGCAGCAGGTAGAGCCCGAAGAAGGTGCCGGTGTTGACCCCGCCGACGAGGGCGAAGCGGAACACCTGCCCCAGCTTTTCTCGTCCGCTCATCGGGAGCTGCGCTCCACGATCGTCGGCTCCACGGCCTCGGGCTGCGCCGCCGCGGCGGCGGGCCGGCCGAGCGCGTCCACCCCGTGGGACTCCTTCACCAGGAAGTGCGGCCTGCGCTTGGTCTCGTAGTAGATGCGTCCGATGTACTCGCCGATCAAGCCCAGCATGATCATCTGTACGCCGCCCAGGCCCGTGATTATGGCGACGAGGGTGACGTAGCCCGGCGACTCGACCCCGTTGGTGATCGCCATCACCGTGATCCACAGCGCGTACAGGCAGGTCAGCGCGACGAGCGAGACGCCGAGCCAGATCCCGATGCGCAGCGGCCGGTTGTTGAAGGAGATCAGGCCGTCCATGGCGTAGTTCAGCAGGGAGCCGAACTTCCACTTGGTCTCGCCGGCCTCGCGCTGGGCGTTGCGGTAGTCGAAGTGGACGGTGTCGAATCCGATCCAGGAGAAGAGGCCCTTGGAGAAGCGGTTGTACTCGGGCAGCGACAGCAGGGCGTCCACGGCCGGGCGCGACAGCATGCGGAAGTCGCCGACCCCGTCGGTGAGCTCGACGTCGACCCAGCGGTTCACGCCCCGGTAGTAGAGGCGGCTGAGCGCGCTGCGGACCTTCTTGTCGCCCTCGCGGGTGCGGCGGGCGATGATCTGGTCGTGGCCCTGCCGGTGGTATTCGAGCATGGTCGCGATGAGCTCCGGCGGGTGCTGGAGGTCCGCGTCCATGATCACGACGGCGTCGCCGGTGGTCTCGCGCAGGCCGGCGAGCATGCCGGCCTCCTTGCCGAAGTTGCGGCTGAAGGAGACGTACCGGGTCCGCTCCCCGTGCTCGGCGGCGATCTTCCGGAGCTTGCCGAGGGTGCCGTCGCGGCTGCCGTCGTCGACGTAGCAGACCTCGTACTCGACGGGGAGGGAGTCCAGGACCCTGCGGATCTCGGCGTCGAAGCTGTCGATGACGGCTTCTTCGTTGTAGCAGGGGACAACTACGGACAGCTTCGTCATGGACACTTCCTGCTGGCTCCGAACGGGTGATTGTGGGCGACCGGACCCGCCACTCACCTCTTCCTTAGAAGTATGCACGGCGACGGTCGGCCGGCGGCCGGCCGCCGGGTCGGCCTGCGGGAGTGGAGGGCGGCACACGGTAGCTTTGACGAGATAAGCGGAATGAGCTGAACGAAACGAAACGAAACGAAGGGATCGAGGTGCACGTGCCCGACGTCTCCGTGGTCGTCATCGTCTACAACGACGCAGAGCGTCTGCCGACAGCAGTCCAGTCGGTTTTGGACCAGACCCTGCACGGGGTCGAAGTCGTGATCGTCGACGACTGCAGCAAGGACCGCTCGTACGCGGTCGCCCAGGAACTGGAAGCGGCGCATCCGGGGAGAGTGCGCGCCTTCCGGCTGCCGGAGAACAGCGGCGGATGCGGTGCGCCCCGCAACCACGGTATCCAGCAGGCCGCCGGCACGTACGTCATGTTCCTGGACAGCGACGACGTGCTGGAGCGCAACGCCTGCCGGAACATGCTGGACGCGGCCGAGCGCACCGGTTCCGACCTGGTCTCGGGCATGTGCGTCCGCGTGCACCTCGACAACCGGTGGGGCAAGACCACCGAGTGGTACCCCTGGATCTACTCGCGCACCCGCACCCTGGAATCGATCACCGACTTCCCGGACCTGCTGGTCTACGACACGCTCTCCACGAACAAGTGCTACCGGCGGGCGTTCCTGCTGGAGCAGGGCCTGGAGTTCCCCGTCGGGATCCACTACGAGGACCTGCTGTTCTCCGCCCAGGCCTACGTGGCGGCCCGCCGCATCACGCTGATCCCCAACCACGTCTACTTCTGGAACGTGACCGAGGGGGCCGCGGCGAAGTCGATCAGCAACCGGCGCCACGAGATCGCGAACTTCGTCCACCGGATGGAGATCCACCGCCGCGTCGACGAGCTGCTCGCCTCGAAGGGCCACGCGGACATCAAGTCCGCGAAGGACGCCAAGTTCCTCAAGCACGACCTGGTCCTGCACCTGCGCGACCTGCCCCTGCTCGGCGACGAGTACCGGCAGGAGTTCGCCCGCCTCGCCAACGGCTACCTGGCCGGCATCGACCCGGCGGCGTACGAGAACGTCACCTACCTCCAGGCGATCTGCGCCTACCTGCTGGGCAAGGAGGACTGGGACAACCTGCTCCCGGCCGCCGACGCCATGACCAACAAGGGCCGGCTCTCCTCCCCGCTCGCCGAGCGCGACGGCCGCGTCTACTGGTGCGGCGACCACCTCGACGGGGCGGACGCCGCCGAGGCCCGGCGGATACTGGACGTCACCGAGCAGGGCTTCCACACCACCCCGCTCCCCTCCCTCCAGCTGGGCAACCGCCTCACCTCGTACGAGGACGACGGGCGCGGCACCGTCACGCTGTCCGGCGCCGTCGTGAACCCGCTGTGCCGGATCCCGGCCGACGCGGAGCTGAAGGCGTCCCTGGAGTTCCGGGCCCGCCGGCAGATCGGCGTGCGCTCCTTCAGCTTCCCGGTGGCAACCGTGCGCCACGCGGGTGACACGATCGAGTGGAGCGGCAGCGCCGACATCGCTTCGACCGTCCGCCCGCTCGGCATCATCGACGCCGTCTGGGACGTCCGTCTCAAGCTGACCGCCGGGGGCGAGAAGATCACCACCCGGGTCTCGGTCGGCGGGGTCGACCTGGAGAAGGCGGCCCGGCTGCGCGTGCGGCCGCGGCTGACCCGGCTGGTCTCCGACCGCTTCGAGCCGGAGGTGACCAAGAAGGGCAACCTGTCCTACGTCCTCACCGCCGAGGGCGCCGCCGCGGTCCGCACCCGGTCGCTGATCGACAACGCCATACAGGGCAAGGCGGCCAACGTGGTCAAGCGGGGCCTGCGCAAGGCCCTGCGGGTGCGCCGGAACATCGGCTCCGGCGAGCAGAAGGTGAAGGTCTACCACGAGGTCTTCTCGAAGCTGCCCGTCAAGAAGGGCACGGTCGTCTTCGAGAGCCACATGGGCAAGCAGTACAGCGACAGCCCGAAGGCGATCTACGAGGAGATGGTGCGCCAGGGCGTGCCGTTCGAGGCGATCTGGTCGTACGCGGGCGGCAAGCCCACCGGCTTCCCCAAGGAGGCCACCCTGGTGCGCCGCTGGAGCTGGGCGTACCTGCGGGCGCTCGCCCAGGCCGAGTACTGGGTGGACAACCAGGGCTTCCCGCTGGCGCTGGCCAAGCGGCCGGGGACCACGTACATCCAGACCTGGCACGGCTCCGCGCTCAAGCGGATGGGCTTCCACGAGCCGCGCACCAAGGCGCAGGGCAAGGCCGGGCAGGCCAAGTTCCAGGCGGCCGTCGACCGCTTCGACCACTTCCTGATCCGGTCGGAGCACGACGCCCGCACCCTCGCCAAGGGCTTCCGGCTGCGCGACGAGGTGCTGCTGCGCAGCGGCTACCCGCGCAACGACGCCCTCGTCGAGGCGCAGCTGAGCGAGGCGGAGAGCGGTGAGCGGGTGCGCGGGCCGCTGGCGGCCGAGCTCGGCATCGACCCGGAGAAGAAGGTGCTGCTGTACGCGCCGACCTTCCGGGCTGCGGCCGACGGCACGGTCGAGGGCTTCGTGTTCCCCTTCGACGTGGAGGAGTTCGCGGAGCGGCTCGGCGACCGCTTCACGCTGCTGGTGCGCACGCACTACCTCAACAGCGTCTCGCTGCCGCCGTCGGTCGAGGGCCGCGTCATCGACGTGTCCCGGCACCACGACATCACTCCGCTGCTGGCCCTCGCGGACGGGCTGATCACGGACTACTCGTCCGTGATGTTCGACTACTCCGTGCTGGACCGGCCGATGGTGTTCTTCGCGTACGACTACGAGAAGTACGCCAACGACATCCGGGGCACCTACTTCGACCTGAAGGAGAAGGCGCCGGGCCCGGTGGTCGCCACGGCGGACGAGCTCATGCAGGCGCTGTCGGCTTTCGAGGAGGCCGACGCCAAGTTCGCTGAGGCCCGGCAGCGTTTCCTGACCGAGTTCGGCGAGTACGACCGCGGGGACGCCGCCCGCCAGATCGTCGAGAAGTTCTTCACCGGGAGCGGCAAGTGAGCCGGGACATCTTCATCGTCTCCAACAGCGTCGACGAGCTCGGCGGCGTGACCACCTGGTCCCACCAGATGGCCCGGCTGTTCACCGAGCGCGGCCACAAGGTCCACATCGTCGGCATCGCCCCGGTCGCCGAGGAGATCCGCCAGAAGCTGCCGCAGGACCTGCCGTACGAGATGACCACCCTGTACGAGGCCCACCCGCCGGCGGCGCGCAGGCTGCACGGGATCAAGGGCCGGCTGAACGCGCCCGAGCGGCGCCGGCAGGCGGCCCGGCGGGCGAAGATGCGGGTCAAGGCGGAGCGGCTCAGCGAGCTGTTCCGGGCGGCGCGCCCGGGCGGCGTGGTCATCGTCACCCAGGTCTGGGCGATGGAGTGGGTGGCCCTCGCCGACACCAAGGGGCACACCGTCGTCGGGATGAGCCACGAGTCCTACGAGGCCAGCCAGAAGTCCACCCGCGGTGCGCGGGTGCGCCGGTACTACCCGGAGGTCGACCGGCTGCTGGTGCTGACCCCGGAGGACGCGGACCTCTGGATCCGGTCGGGCATGGAGAACGTGGGCAGCATGCCGAACCCGCTGCCGTTCATGCCGGACTCCCCCGCTCCGCGCACCGGGAAGGTCGTTGCGTGCGTCGGCCGCCTCGCGTTCGAGAAGGGCGTCGACCTGCTGCTCGACGCCTGGGCGGAGGCCTCTCCGCACCACCCCGACTGGACCTTGCGGATCTACGGGGCGGGCGTGGAGGAGCCGGCGCTGCGGGCGCACTGCACCTCGCTGGGGCTGGACGAGTCCGTGGAGTGGATGGGCAGCACCGACGACGTGCTGGGCGCGCTGCGCGGGGCCTCGGTCTTCGCCCAGGCGTCGCGGGCCGAGGGCTTCCCGATCACCCTGCTGGAGGCGATGGCGGCCGGCCTGCCGGTCGCGGCCTTCGACTGCGCGCCGGGCGTACGGGAGATCGTCCGGCACGGTGAGGACGGACTGCTCGCGCGGCTGGGCAACACGATGGAGCTGGCCGGTCATCTGGACGCGCTGATGAGCGACGGCGCGTTCCGCGACCGGCTCGGGGACACGGCGTTCCGTTCGGTGCAGCGCTACTCCAGCGCCGAGATCACCGACCGGTGGGAGGAGCTGTTCTCCTTCCTGGAGCGCTGATCCCGCCACGCGGGAACGAAAGCCGCCCGCCCCGGAGGAATCCGGAGCGGGCGGCTTTCGTGCGTACGGGACGGCACAGGGCGGTGCCGGGCGGTGCCGGGCGGTGCCGGGCCCGGTCAGACCTCGTGGACGTCCTTGTGGCGGTCCTTGTGCCCGGCGGCCTTCGCCGCCTTGTTGGCCTGCCAGCCGGCCCAGGCGGAGGTGACCATCTCCTGGACGTCGTGCCGCGCCTTCCAGCCCAGCACGCTGGTGATCTTGTCGGCCGAGGCCACGACCTTCGCCGGGTCGCCGGGGCGGCGGGGGCTGATCACCGGGGCGTAGGTGTGCCCGGTGCCCTTGTTCAGGAGGTCGACCATCTCGGCGACGGAGACGCCCTCACCGCGGCCGATGTTGACGGTCAGGTCCTTGTACTCCCCGGCCGCGGCCCACTCGGCGAGCTTGCGGGCCGCCGCCACGTGGGCCTCGGCGAGGTCCTCGACGTGGATGTAGTCGCGGATGCAGGTGCCGTCCGGCGTCGGGTAGTCGTCGCCGAAGATGCGCGCGCCCTCACCTTGGTCGAACCGCTCGAAGACCATCGGGACGAGGTTGAACACGCCCGTGTCGGCGAGCTCGGGGGTCGCGGCTCCCGCCACGTTGAAGTAGCGCAGGCAGGCGGTGGAGATGCCGTGCGCCCTGCCCGCGGCGCGCACCAGCCACTCGCCGGCCAGCTTCGTCTCGCCGTAGGGGCTCAGCGGCAGGCACGGGGTGTCCTCGGTGACCAGGTCCACGTCGGGCATGCCGTAGACGGAGGCGGAGGAGGAGAATAGGAAGTTGCGGACGCCCGCGTCGGCCACGGCCTGCAGCAGGACCGTGAGGCCCTGCACGTTCTCGTGGTAGTAGTACAGCGGCTTCTCGACGGACTCGCCGACCTGCTTCTTGCCCGCCAGGTGCACCACGCCGGTGATCTTGTGTGCGCGGATGACCGCGTCCACGGCCAGGCGGTCCAGGACCGAACCGACCACCAGCGGGACACCCTCCGGCACACGGTCCTCGTCGCCCGTGGAGAGGTCGTCGAAGACGACGACCTTCTGCCCCGCGAGCACCATCGAGCGGACGACGTGCGACCCGATGTATCCGGCTCCACCGGTGATCAGAAAGGTCATGTGTAACTCCTGGTCCTGTCGTTTTGTCTTGCTGTGTTCAGTGCGACGCGCACGCTGCCCTGGCGCGGTCGATCCGGTTCCGTACGAGGTACATCGCGCCTGCGGCGCCCGGCGCGAGGCGCAGGGCGAGCGAGCCCGAACCCGTGCGGTACGGCTGCGTCAGCAGGACACCGTACCGGCTGCTGGGCAGGGCGCGGCGGCGCAGGAGGCCGCCGCGGGGGCGCAGGGAGGTCTTCAGGGAGCTCCCGTCGGCGCACTCGACGACCGCTTCGACGTGCCAGGCCTGCAGTCGGCGCAGGCCCATCCTGCGGCCGGTGGCGGCCAGGTCACCGAGGCGGAACGGAAGCACCACCGACCAGCCGCCGTCCCCGTCCGGGGCCAGGTCCATCGCCTTGGCCAGTACGGGATCCCCGCCGGCCCGGGGCAGGAAGCGCAGCCGCACGGTCCGCGGGCCCGCCTCGGCCAGCCGCCCGTACAGGTCGTGCAGCCGCAGCCGTACCGAGCCGTTGCCCGCGGGTTCGGCGTCCATGGTCACCGGCAGCGCGGCGATCGGCAGCTCGCGCAGGCCGTCCAGCTCGACCGGGAGCTCCTCGCTCCACACCGGCGCCCCGTCGGGGCCGGTGGCGTACGGGGGCAGCAGCCGCGGCGGCTCGGCGGCGAAGCGGGTCAGCCGCTCCACGTCGGCGGGCGGGGTGTCGGTGGCGCGGAGCACGCGTACGATCCAGCGCGCGTGCGGGGCGGCGGCCTCGACGGCGGCCTCGTCGAAGGTGGCGAGGTACTCGCGGGTCGTCGTCCACCAGGCGGCCTGGTACTCGGGGTCCTTGCCGAGCTCGCGCAGGTACATGCGCAGGTCGTACTCGAGGAACTTGACGTGGCAGGCGTGGCCCAGCGCCGGGGAGGCGGCGGCGAGCGTGCGGGCGGCGGTGCGGTGGGCCTCGATGCGGGCGCGCCAGTTGCCGACGTCCTTGCGGTCCAGGGAGATCGAAACCTGCGCGGCGTCGCGGCGCACGTGCCAGATGTAGACGAGGTCGTCGATCACGGCGACGCGGGGGGCGGCGGCCAGGACGCGCGCGGTGAAGACGAAGTCCTCGTAGATGAAGCGACCGTCGGGAAATCGGATCGCATGCTCGTCCAGGAAGGACTTGGCGTACAGCTTGTTGACGCAGAGCGTGTCGCGGACCAGTTCGGGCCGGTCCGCGGGCCGCTCGATGACGTCGCCGGCGGTGTACAGCCCCGGCATCCACGGCACGTCGTGGTGGAGCGGAAGCTCGCGGCGCACGCACGCGCCGACCGTGACCGGGGCCCGGTGCTTCTCCGCCGCGCCCACCAGGGCTTCGGCCGCGCCGGGGGGCAGTACGTCGTCGCTGTCCAGGAACAGGACGTACGGGGAGGTCGCGGCGGCGATCCCGTCGTTGCGCGGGGTGCCGCAGCCGCCGCTGTTCTCCGTGCGGTGCACGGCCTTCAGGCGCGGGTGGCGGGCGGCCAGCTCGTCGAGCACCCGGGCGGTGCCGTCGGAGGAGGCGTCGTTCACGGCGATGACCTCGGCGACCACCGGGCCCTGGGCGAGAGCCGATTCCACGGCTTCGGCCACGAGCCCGGCGTCGTTGTACGCGATCACCACAACGGAAACGGAGGGGGGGTACGTGCTGCTCACCCGGTGGACACTAGCCGACCCGGGTAAACATCACTTCAAAGCCGCCCTCCGTTCCCGTGGGGTGGATCAGAAGGGCCGGAACTCGTCGTACTCCTGCTGCGCCGCGTCCCCGCGACGGGCTTCCTTCTCCTTGCGGCGCTGCGTGGCGGGGCGCGGGGCCTCCATGCGGTGGTCCTCGCCGCGGCGGCCCAGCATCTCGGCGCCGGCCATCATGGTCGGCTCCCAGTCGAAGACGACCGCGTTGTCGTCGGAGCCGATGGCCACGCCGTCGCCGGCACGGGCGCCGGCCTTCCTCAGCGCGTCCTCGACACCGAGGCGGTTGAGGCGGTCTGCGAGGTAGCCGACGGCCTCGTCGTTGTTGAAGTCGGTCTGGCGGACCCAGCGCTCCGGCTTCTCGCCGCGCACCACGTACACGTCCTCGGCCTCGTCGTAGGTGACGGTGAAGCCGGCGTCGTCCACGGCCTTGGGGCGGATGACGATGCGGGTCGCCTCCTGCTTGGGCTTGCGGGCGCGGGCCTTGGCGACGACCTCGGCGAGGAAGTAGGAGAGTTCCTTCAGGCCGGTGCGGGCGACCGCGGAGACCTCGAAGACCTTGTAGCCGCGGGCCTCCAGGTCAGGGCGGACCATCTCGGCGAGGTCCTGGCCGTCGGGGATGTCGACCTTGTTGAGCACAACGAGGCGGGGGCGCTTCTCCAGGCCGCCGCCGTAGATCTTGAGCTCTTCCTCGATGACGTCGAGGTCGGCGACGGGGTCGCGGTCGGACTCCAGGGTGGCGGTGTCCAGGACGTGCACCAGGACCGAGCAGCGCTCGACGTGGCGCAGGAACTCCAGGCCGAGGCCCTTGCCCTGGCTGGCGCCGGGGATCAGGCCGGGGACGTCGGCGATCGTGTAGACCGTGGAGCCGGCGGTGACGACGCCCAGGTTCGGGACCAGCGTGGTGAAGGGGTAGTCCGCGATCTTCGGCTTGGCGGCGGAGAGCACCGAGATCAGCGAGGACTTGCCGGCGCTCGGGAAGCCGACCAGCGCCACGTCGGCGACGGTCTTGAGCTCCAGGACGATGTCGCCGGTGGTGCCGGGGACACCGAGGAGCGCGAAGCCGGGCGCCTTGCGGCGGGCGGAGGCGAGCGCGGCGTTGCCGAGGCCGCCGCGGCCGCCCTCGGCGGCGACGTAGGTGGTGCCCTGGCCGACGAGGTCGGCGAGGACGTTGCCCTCCTTGTCGAGGACGACGGTGCCGTCCGGCACGGGCAGGATCAGGTCCTGGCCGTCCTTGCCGGAGCGGTTGCCGCCCTCGCCGGGCTTGCCGTTGGTGGCCTTGCGGTGCGGGCTGTGGTGGTAGTCCAGCAGGGTGGTGACCGCCTGCTCCACCACGAGGATCACGTCACCGCCACGGCCGCCGTTGCCGCCGTCGGGGCCGCCGAGCGGCTTGAACTTCTCCCGGTGAACGGAGGCGCAGCCGTGGCCTCCGTTACCCGCGGCGACGTGCAGCTCGACGCGGTCCACGAAGGTGGTCATGGTTGTTCCTCCAGATACAGCGGGATGGTCCGGAATGTCCGGTGGCAGACCTTGCTGCCCATTAAACGTGCCCGGTGGGGCGGGGCGTGTCTCTGTGACAACGCGCCGAGGGCGGACCTCTCTTCCCGGCTGGCGCCGGGAAGAGCTGAGATCCGCCCTCGGGAAGTTACGAACGCTCGATCAGCAGAAGCTGGATCAGGCGGCCGGAACGATGTTCACGACCTTGCGGCCACGGTGCGTGCCGAACTGGACCGAACCGGCCTGCAGCGCGAACAGCGTGTCGTCGCCACCACGACCGACACCCGAGCCCGGGTGGAAGTGGGTGCCGCGCTGGCGGACGAGGATCTCGCCGGCGGAGACGACCTGACCGCCGAAGCGCTTCACGCCGAGCCGCTGGGCATTGGAGTCGCGCCCGTTCCGGGTGGACGATGCGCCCTTCTTGTGTGCCATGTCTCAGTCCCTCTTACTTCGCAGCCGCGGGGATACCGGTGACCTTGATCGCCGTGTACTGCTGGCGGTGACCCTGGCGACGGCGGTAGCCGGTCTTGTTCTTGTAGCGCAGGATGTCGATCTTGGCGCCCTTGTGGTGGTCCACGACCTCGGCCGTGACCTTGATGCCGGCCAGGACCCACGGGTCGCTGGTCACGGCGTCGCCGTCGACAACGAGCAGGGTCGAGAGCTCGACCGTGTCGCCAACCTTGGCAGTGGAAATCTTGTCAACCTCAACGATGTCGCCGACAGCAACCTTGTGCTGGCGACCACCGCTGCGCACGATGGCGTACACGCGGATCTCTCTCTCACTCGATGGGAACCCCTGAAGCCAGCCGGCCCCGCGGGAACCCGCAGACCGGCCTCCCCCGCGCCGCGAGGCGGTACGGGAGGTGAGGTGCTCAGTGGATGGCGTGCACGTAGACACGCCGACGGTCAAGGTTACGGGGCCCGGTTTGAGAGGTCAAACCGGGCCCCCGTCGGTCAGTGACCTGCCGGTTCTCCGTCGGGCGGGGCACCGAACAGGGACGGGTAGCCGGAGTCGGCGAGGTCGTCGCGTTCCACGGCGACCGCCCGGCCCAGGTCCGGCCCGGCCGCGGCCAGGAAGTCGAGCACGGGCAGCGCCCGGTCGAAGGCCGCTCTGCTGAGCCGCGCACAGGCAGAGAACAGGTCCACGCACACGAACTGCTCCTCGCGGGAGCCGCTGCGTGCGATCCGCTCGAAGGCGGTCAGACCGCCCTCGATCTCACGGCCCAGCGCCGCTGCCACCACCGGGTCCTCCGCGTCCACGGCGCCGTGGGCGAGTTGCACCAGAACGGAGAGCATCTCCGGCCGTGCGGCCTCGGTGGCGGCGGGGAGCTCCCGCACCAGTGCCGCGGCCACCCGTTCCGCCTCCGGACGGAGAGGACCGTTCACGGGGACGGCAAGCTCCTCGACCGTCTGCATCCAGCGTTCGGCGGTGTCCGTGTCCGGTGCCCCGGCCAGGGCCCGCACGGCCTCCTCGTTCTGCATGGCGTCAGTTCCCTCCCTGGAGGTCGGACTGGTAGGTGGTCTCCGGGTCGGGGAACGCGCCCCTTCCGTACGTCGGCTCACAATAGGCCGAGCAGACGGGCTGGTCGGACGGCGGCCGGCCAGAGCCGCGCGGGCGCTGGGCCCGGGTGAAGCGAACGTCCTTGAGGTCGCCGCCCACGTTGCGCGCGGCGCAGGCCTCCGCGCACTCCTTCAGCTGCTTGGAGCTGACGCCCCAGGCCGTCTTGCCCGTCTTGACGTTGTAGGCGCCGACGACGACGGAGTGCTCCGAGCGCATCTTCGACGGCCCTGCGGACAGCTCTGCCACCTTCCCGTCCCGCAGCCGGTTCGCTTCCTGCAGCAGCTCGTCCTCGTTGAACTTCGGGGCTCTGCTCAGTGCCTCCTTGGCGCTCGCCAGGGTCTTCTTGGCCTTGCCGACGGCGTCCGCGGCCTTCCACCAGGCCTTGGCCCCGTCGATCAGGTCGCCCGCGAGACCGGCCAGCCGCTTGATCAGCTTGGCGGCCTTCTCCCACTTCCACGGAGCGCCGTACTTGGCGAGCACCTTGCCCGCCAGGCCACCGGCAAAGCTGCCCGCGATGTTCAGCGCGGTCTCGCCGCAGGAGCCCAGATCACCACTGGAAAAACAGTCGAGCGCGGCCGTCACACCGAGCTCGTCCATGAGGATCTTGGTGATCTGCTTGACGGCCTGCTTGACCTTGCCCTTGGCGCTGTTGAGGTTGCCCTCCGCCTGGTTCAGGTCGTCGGTGGCGTCATTGACGTCCTGCTGCTCCGGCGTCGTGTTCGTGTTGACCTTGCCGCTGGTGCAGCTGCTCGGGTGCTTCGAGCAGTACGCGCGCTCGTCCGGGTCGTACAGGCCCGTCGGGTCGCTCGCCGAGACCGGGCGGTTGTGGGCGTACGCGTAGGCGTTGAGCTGCTGGGCGTCGTTCGTGTCGACGACCGGGTCCGGGGTGATGAACTTGCCGAGGAACGGGTCGTACTCACGGGCGCCGATCGTCGTCAAACCGGTGGACGCGTCGATCGTGCCGCCGACAAAGCCCTTCTCCGCAGGCCAGGTGCCCTGCGGTGTGCCGCGCTTGTTGCCGTACGGGTCCATCCGACGCTGCGTGACCGCTCCGGTCGTCGCGTCGATGGCCAGCTCGCCCGTGCCGTGGTGGTCCGAGGCGATGAAGGACAGCTTGTTGTCCGGGGTGCGGATGGCGATGCTCTGGCCCGCGAAGGAGTAGTAGCGCGTGGCCTTCGCCGTCGTCGCCCCCGCGTCCAGGCGCAGCTCCATGCCCGGCAGGTACACGGTCGTGCCGGTGGCGTCCTTGCGCTGGATGCGGCTGCCGTCGGCCCCGTAGAGGAACGTCGTCTCCGACGCCTCGTTCTTGCCCGTCGTCGTGACGTCGTCGGGCTGGCTGTTGCGTACGGCGTTGCCCAGGACGTCGTACTCGATGGTCTGGGTGGTGCCTCCGATCGTGCGCTTCTCGGTGTTGCCCGCCGCGTCATAGCCGTAGGTGTACTGGCGGTCGCCGGCCGGGCTGTTCTCCACCACCTTCTCGACCCGGTGGGTGCCCGCCTTGTAGGTGAAGGTGCGCTTGACGTCCTTCGCCGCGTTCAGCGCGGAGTCGTGGGCCGTCTCCGAGAGCCGGTTGCCGACGGCGTCGAAGGTGTACGAGTTCCAGTACGGCGCCGGACCGCCCAGGGCCGCCGATCCGGGAGCCTGGTCGCAGGCCGCCGGGCCCGAGCCGGAGACCGGGACCTGGCTGCCGACCGTGCCGGCAGCCGCGGCCGCCGTCTTCGTGGTCGCCGGGGTCCAGGACTCCGTCATCCGGCTCTGGTGGTCGTACGCGAAGCACTGCAGGTCGGGCGTGCCCGAACCGGCCGTGTCCGCGATGGACCTGACGTTGCCGATCTGGTCGTAGGAGTAGTTCGATTCCTTGGCCGGACCGGTGGTCGAGCCGTAGACGTCCACCTTCGACTGCATCAGCCGGTCGGTGCCGGTCTCGTACTGGAAGGTCTCCCAGACCTTCTTGCCGCCGTTGTTCAGCTCCAGCTGCTGGAGCAGCGTCCGGCCGGACCAGATGGCGTTGGTGACATACGACGTCGTGCCCGTCATGGACTTCAGTCGCTGGAGGTCGTCGTAGCCATAGGTCAGCGCCTCGGCGGGCAGCCCGCCGGCCGCCGGGAGACCGTCGCTCTGCGTCGTGCCGTCCCGGTTGTAGGCGGTGCTGTAGACGTAGGTGCCCGCCAGGCCCGTGCCCGAGGAGGCCGGAACCGTGTAGGCCGTCTTCAGCGGCTGGTAGAACTCGTCCATCGCCTGGACGACCGTGGCGAAGTACTCCGTCGCGTTGATGTAGCGCAGCGACGCCCAGCTCCGGCCGAGCCAACCCGCCTTGTCGTACCGGTTCTCGGTGAGCTTGGTGCCGGTGGTGGCCGGACCGTCCCACGTCGTCAGTGTCCGCCCGAGCTTGTCGTAGACCGTCGAGACGGTCTTGCCGCGCGCGTCGGTCACGGAGACCGGCCGGTCCACCTCGTCGTACGCGGTGGACCGCTTGCCCGAGTCCGGGTCCACGGCTTCCGTCATACGGCCGAGCTGGTCGTACTTGTACGTCCAGATGTTGCCCGCGGCGTCCGTGAGCTGCGACAGCCTGCCCGCGGAGTCGTACGCGTACTTCGTGGTGTCGTACCCGGACGTGGGTCCGGCCGGAACGGGGGCCGCGCCCTTGTAGTGGCGTACCTCCGTCGTACGGTCCTGCGCGTCCATCAGCGTGGTCGTCGGAGTGCCGCCGACCGGCGGGTCGATGTGGACCCGGTCGCCGCCGTGGACGTACGTCGTACGCCACTGCTCGCCGCCGGCCACCGCGAAGATCTCGGCGGTGGTGCGGCCGAGGCCGTCGTACTGGTATTGGGTCTGCGCGCCGACGTCACCGTTACGGACGATCAGCAGTTCGTCCGAAGCAGCGCCCGCCGCGTTGTACGTGGCGTTGGCCTTCGCGACCTTGCCCGTCGGCGTGTAGAAGGTGTCCGCCACCATGCGGGTGCCGGACGGGCCCTCGGTCTGCTTCTGCCGCGGGCGCAGCAGGCTGTCATAGAGCTGGTACTCCGCGCCGTACGAGCCGTCGATCTCGATCTTCTCCGTCTTGACGGAGACCGGCTTGTCGAGGCGGAAGTTGTAGCCGTACTTGATGCTGGGGGTCTGCGCGGCCGCCTTCGAGCGGTCCGGCAGCCACACCGAGACCAGGCGGCCCAGCGGGTCGAGCGCGAGGTCGGTCCGCTTGCCGTTCGGGTCGGTCTGGCCGAGGGACTGGCCCCATGCCGGGGCGTAGTCCGTGGTCGTGACGTGGCCGAGGGCGTTGGTGACCTTCGCCTGGGAGATGAGGCCGTTGACGTCGGTGTACTCGGTCTTGGTCTCGGCGCCCGAGGCGTCGGTCTGGGAGGTCGGGCGGCCGAAGCCGTCGTAGGCCGTCGTGCCGGTGACCTGGTAGGTGGCGGTGGTCCCGTTGTGGGAGGTCATCCGCTCGGTCTTCGTCGCGTTGCCCACGGTGGGCGCGGCCCCGAAGGCCAGGTTGTCGTAGGAGGTGCGCTCGTCCGAGAGCACCTGCGTCCTGCGGTCGGGGGTCGTGGCGCACTTGACCGAGACGGTCTCGACGCGTGAGGTGAGGCTGAGGACGTTGGTGGCCGTGTTGTCCGCGTAGGACGTACGGGTACAGGTGTCGTCCGCCGTGGTGGACAGGTCGCCGAGGTCCTCGGAGGTGAGGATCCGGCCGGTGCCGTTGGCCAGGTCGTACGTGGTGTTCGACTCGGTCTCGCGGCGGCCGTCGCCGCCCTCGGTCACCGTGTAGCCGCGCGTCTTGACGGTCTTGGTGAGCGAGGCGTGGCTGGTGCCCCAGGTGTTGGTGTCCGTCGCGGTGTAGTGCCGCATCGGGGTCTTGATGACCTTGGAGACGAGCTTGTCGCCGTCGTAGGTCGCGGCCTCCAGCTCGTGGCCGGTGAACTCCTTGTGGTCGGTGTAGGTGCCGCCCTCGGAGTCGGTGACCTGGACGGACCGGGTGTCGCCGGCGGAGTCCTTGTCGCCGTCCATGCCCTGGAGGTACGTGTAGTCGATGCGGGTCTGCTTGACGGTCGCGCCGCCGGTGGTCACCTTGACCTTGCCGTAGCCCTGCCAGCCGCCCCAGGTGAGGTACTTGGCTTCGGTCATGCCGTCCGGCTCGGCCTTACGCCAGGCCGCCGGGCCCTGGTAGTCGTACTGCGTGACCTGCTCGGGCGAGCCGCCGGTGCGGTCGGTCTCGATGACCTGCGCCACCACGTACTTGTGGAACCAGTCGGTGATGGGGTCCAGGAACCCCGGCGGGGACCAGACCACCGGATAGCAGCGCTTGGTCGACTCGCCCGGCTTGGGCAGGGCGTCCTTGGTGCACTCCGCCGGGGCGTAGTTGACGTCCAGCTGGGCGCCGGTCTCGCTCAGGACGGTGGAGAGGCGGAAGCGGTGGAAGGGGGCGATGGACTCGCCGAGGCCGTCCACGCGGTTCGCCAGCTGGGTGCCCATCAGTTCGACCGAGGGGACCTTGGCGCTGCCGCCCTTGCGGCCCTCGTGGTCGATCTTGGAGAGCCACAGGGTCTTGGACTGGTCACCGTTGTCGGTGAACTGGTGCGTGAAGGTCCAGGCGTCCACGTCCTCGTAGGTCGTGGCGTCCTTGCGGATCTGGGTGGTGACGCCGGCCAGCCGCTGGCGGGTCCAGAAGGAGGCCGCGACCTGCGTGGCGTTGCACTTGGTGCTCGGCGCGCAGTAGCGGTCCATCGGGACGTCCGGCCAGTAGGCCGCGTTCGCCGTCTTGAAGTCCGCCGGGAGGCACTTGAAGGTGTCGGTCGGCAGGCAGCGCTCCTGCGTCGTGAAGACGACGCGGGCCGGGGCCTTGGCCGAGTAGACGGTGGCCTCGCGCTGGCCGTAGTCGATGCGCTTGAGGTAGCCGCCCGCCGTGTACGGCGTGCCGTTGACGTCGGTCTTGCCGTTCAGGGCGTAGTGGTTCGTCTCCTTGCCGTAGAAGTACGACATGACGTTGCCCTGGCGGTCCTTGACGTAGTCGAGGTTCCAGCGCCAGGCCTGCTGGCAGGAGGCGTTCGCGAAGGTCGCGTTGTAGCAGGGCTCGCCGCTGTTGTTGCCGAAGACCGGGGTGGTCCAGACGGAGGCGGTCTCCTCGTTGCCGCTGGCCCAGCCGGGCAGCCGGTTCTTGCCGAACCAGTACTCGGTGCCGTCGGTCGTGGTGATCTTCCAGTGTTCACCGTCGTTGTCGCCGTTGACGGCGCCGGTGACCTGGTCGACCTTGGAGCCGTCATCGGCGGCGAGCCGCCACTTGCCGTCGGCGTCGCCCTTGATCAGCTCGGTGGACGAGCCGTTGAGCATCACGGTGGCGTTGTCGAAGGCCCAGCACTGCTCGGCGGAGGACGACTGGCCGTCCTTCGCACAGGGCTTGTAGTGGCGCTCGATGTACCCGGGCTCGTACGAGAAGCCTTCACCCACCCAGGAGCCCTGGTTGTTGGTGTCGGAGGTACGGCCGTCGGCGGACTGCGAGGAGTAGCCGAGGCCGACCGTGGGCACCAGGCCGCCGGGGGCGGGCGGGGTGCGCAGCGGGTAGGACCAGGAGAAGCCGCCCGAGGAGGTGGCCACGTTCCACTTGGCCGAGGGGGCCAGCGGGGTGGCCGCGTAGTTGCCCTGGGAGGACGAGTCACCGGCGGTGAGGGCGAGCATGGTGCCGCTCGCGGCCGGGCCGGCGGCCATGGCGGACATGCCCGCCGTGCGCGCGGGCGCCGTCACGTCCGCCGAGACCGTCTTCGTCTTCGGGTTGTTGACCGTCTTGAGGGGCTTGGGCAGTTCGGGGCAGGCGGCGGTGCCGGGGTCGGCGACCGCGGCACAGGCCGGCAGCTCGACGAGCCGGAGGCGGGATCCCCAGGTGCCGCCGAAGCCTTCGGCGAAGGCCGAGTAGTCGACGTTCACCCGGACCTGGCCGCCCTCCGCGGCCTGGTCGGCCCGCTGGACGCGCAGCAGCGCGCCCGCGCCGAGCTTCGCGGCCCGCTCGGGGGCCACGACGTCGACCTGGACCTTGCCGGGCTGCTTGCCGCCGGAGACCGCGGCGGCCCGGAAGGAGCCGGCCGGGGCCTTCGCACCGGCCTCCTTCGGGGCCGTGACGGTGACGGGCAGGCCGCCCACCTTCACCTGGGCCGCGGAGACGCCCAGTTCGGCGCTGCCGCTGCGGGGCCAGACGGGCTTGTCGAGCTTCTTGACGGCCGCCTTGGCGGTGGCGTTCGCCGGGCGGCCCTTGGACTTGGCGGTCGTTCCCTTGACGGGGTCGCCGAAGTTCTGGACGCCGGGGCGCTTGGTGCCGCCGGGGGCCAGTTCCAGGGCCTGGACCGAGGTGGCGGACAGGGCCAGGCTCAGGCCGATGACGACCGAGCCCAGTGTCCGCCGGGGTATGCGCCGATTGAGCAATCGGCCGCGTAGAGACATCAGTGCACTCCACAGAAAAGGGTCAGGAAGGTACTGCGGGAGGGGACAGGTGTGCCCCGCCCTGCGCGGGCGGGGCACACCTGTCCGGGGGGTCTAGCTGTCCGCCAGTTCGATGGCGGAGGCGAGCTGGACGACGCCCATCGGGTCGACGGCTCCGTTGTATGCGCGGACCTCGTCGATGGCTCCGGCGAAGTACTCGGCGTTGCCGCGCGCCGAACGGCCGACCTGCAGACCGCCGGTGGCCGCCCAGGTGGTGTTGTCCACGCCCTGGGCGGAAGCCGCCTGCTGGCCGTTGACGTACAGCCGGATCTGGCCCGCGAAGGCGTCGTAGACCACGGCCAGGTGCTGGCCGTTGGGGTTGGTGTCCGGCAGCGCCTGGTCGTCGGAGAACGTCTTCACAGCGGCTCCGGCGGTGTCCGAGCCGGCCACGGCCAGTTCCCAGCGCTTGGTGGCGGCCTGGTAGCGGACCTGGACCCGGTTGGCATTGGCGCCGGGCAGTGAGAACACCGTCTGCGAGCTGGTCGCGTCGAGCGAGCGCAGCTGGACCCGCGCCGTGAGGGTGAAGCTCGCCGCTCCGGTGACCGGGGCGGTCGCCGAGTAGGCGTAGTCCCCGTTGCCGTCCAGAGCCAGGTGGCCCGCCCCGACCAGGGGGGACGCGGGCTGCGGGTCGGCCAGCGGGTCGGAGAGGTCCGGGGCGTAGACCGTGGCGTCGCCCGCCAGCGTCAGGCCCTGACCGCCGCCGGTCTCGGGGGAGACCCCGGACGTGTGCGAGTTGAGCTGCCAGTAGCCCTTGCGCTCCGGCTTCACCGTCTTGATGTCGGTGATCTGGGCGGGCAGCAGCGGCCGGCTGAAGACCCGGACCTCCGCGAGGTCGCCGGTGAAGGCGTCCTCGTAGCCCGTCTTGTCGATGTGGCGGCCGATCTGCAGCGCGCCGTAGGACTTCCACGTCGAGCGGCGGACCGTCTCGCCCTTCAGGTCCTTGTCGACGTACAGCTGGACCTTGCCCGCGGCGCCGTCGTAGATGCCGGTGAGCAGCACCCACTGGTCCTTGACCGGGGTGACCCCGGTGGACAGGGCCTTCCACTCTCCGAGGGACTCGACGTCGCCGGCCGGCACGGAGAACTTCCAGGCCTTGGCCGTGGCGTCGTAGCCGAGGACGAAGCCCGGCTCACCGGTGCCGTCCTGGCTGACCATCGTCATGTTCCGGCTCAGGTCCGTGGGCCTGACCCATGCGCTGACGCTGAAGCCCTTGAGGGTGTCCAGCACCGTGCTGCCCGCGTCGACCCAGCTGTCCGCGGTGCCGTCGAAGTGGGCCGCGCGGTCGATGGTCCCGCCCGGTCCGGGCACGCCGAAGGTGACGCCCGGGCCGAAGCCGGCCGGGTACTTGCCCTGCTCCTCCTCGGCCGCGTCCCCGCCCACGTCGTCGGCGAGGTTCCACTGGGCGGCCGCGGCCGCGCCCGCAGCCACGTAGAAGGAATGACGGGCGAGGGCGCTGGGGTGCGCCGCCTTGTCGACCGCGACCACGTCGACCCAGTGCGGACCGGGGCGGGTGGGCGTCCACGTCACCGAGGCGGGGCCGCCGCCCACGGTGTTGGTGACTTCCTTGTTGGGCTCACCGTCGAAGGAGTAGCGGTACCTGACCACGTCCGTGTCGGGCACGGAGTCGTTCGGGTTGGGCGAGAAGGTGAACGTGCCGGCTGCGCCGACGCCGTCGTGGTAGTCGTTGCCGGCCGGGTACTGCGTGGTGAACACGTTCGGCTTGCCCGGGAAGGACTTGTCGTACGTGAACTCGCACTTGCCGCTCCACGGCCCCCATCCGTCACCGTCGTGAGCGGCGACGCTCCAGGAGATCGGCGTGTTCTCGGGGATCGTGGACCGGACGGTGTGCTCGAACGGGGTCGAGGTGGTCGGCGCCTTGTAGAGCGTGTCCTCCTCGTAGGACTTGGCGGCGCCCGCCGCGTCCTTCCACTCCACCTTGAAACGGACCTTGACCTGATCGCCCGCGTCGGAGTCGTTCGCGATGACCCGCAGCACCGGGGGCACGTCGGTGTAGGGGCGGCCCGTGCCGGTGACGCACGCGCCGCCGGGGTTGGACGACATGGAGCCGGTGCCGATGGCGCCCGGCAGCGTGTTGTAGCTGATGCTCAGGTACGCGTTGCCGCAGACCCGCTTCCAGCCACCGAAGGAGCCCTCGTCCTGGGCCCGGAGGTTGAGGAGGATCGAGGGCCAGCGCTCGGTCGCCGCGGTGCGCACGGCGTTGGTCAGGCCGCCGGTGGCACCGGACTTGAAGTGCATGTTGGCCTGGGACGTACAGCTGGTGGGCTGGATCTTCTGGTCGAGGGTCTCTAGCGTCGTCAGCGTCGCGGTCTGGGTGTTGTTCCAGTTGCTGCCGCTGTCGATGTGGGCGGTGCTGCCGCCGATCCGCTGGAGCTGGACGGGTTCGGCCCGGGCGTCGGCCCAGTACACGTGCTGGACGCGCGCGCTGAAGGTGGCGCCGAGGATCTGCTTGCCGCCGTAGAAGGACAGCGGGATCTGGAAGGCGACACGGCGCACGCCGACACCGGCGCACGAGGCGGCGCTGTAGTCCGTCGGGCACTTGCCGACGCCCGCGCTGCCGGAGTACTGCCACTCGCCCACCGTGGGCTTGCCGGACATGACGCCGAGCCAGCCGGAACGGTCGGCGGTCTTCTGGATCGGGTCGATGACCACGGGGAAGACCGTCGCGCCGTCACGCAGCAGCTTCTGGTCGGGGACCAGGGTCAGCTTGTCCTTGGACACTTCCAGGCCGAGCGGGGCGGCCTTGCCGCCGCCGCCCGGACCTTCGAGGGCCGGAGCGAGCGCAGCCGAGGCTTGCGGGCCGGTGGGGGCGTCGGCGCGGGCCGCGGACAGCGACTGCGCGACGGCCTTGGCGCCCTTGGCGCGGGCCGCGGTCTCCTGGGAGGAGGCCGAGTCCCACATGGACGGGGCGCCGGACTGGAAGACAGTGCCGCCGACGGTGCTGTCCTCGGCGCTGACCGCGCCGTTCGCGTCCTTCTTGTACGTCAGGCCCTTGGCCTTGAGGCCCAGGTCCAGGCGCGCCAGGCGCGGATCTGCGGCGGCCTGCGGCGTCTTGACGACGAGGAGGTGGCCGAAGCCGTTGGCCTCGGCTCGCACCTTGAGGTCGACGCCCGGCAGGGCGTCGGGGTAGGTGGCGGTGTCGCCGTCGAGCACGGGCGCGGGGAGCTTGCCGTAGGGCCAGGTCAGCGCCATCTCGTGGGTGTTGCGGCGCATCGTGACGAACGGCTTGCCCGCCGCGCCGTCGGAGAAGGTCAGGGCGACGGTGGTCGCCTTCGGTACGACGCTGCCGTCCGCGCGCTTGACCAGCGTCTTGTCGATGGCGGTCCACTTGCCGTTCTGGACGGCGTGCACCGGTTCGGTGTACTCGCGGGCCGTGTACGAGCCGTCCGGCGCGGCGAAGATCTCCCGCTGTTCGGTGCGCAGGCCGAGGACCTCGATCTGCTTGCCGCTCTTGCGGGCGGCGACCCGCGCCTCGGCCTCCGTCTGTACCGGGCTGCCGACGGCGACGGGCTGCGGGCCGGAGGCCGGCTTGTCCGCGCCGGCCCACAGGTCCAGTCCGAGGGTGGTGGCGACGAGGGCTCCGGCGGTGACGGCCGCGAGCGAGGCGCGGCGCAGCACGGTGCGGCGCAGCCCCGTGGGCTGGGTCTGCATCATCGGACCACCGTTCCGAAGGTGTTGGCGTCGGCGGGCAGACCGCCCTCGCCGGGCTTGAAGGTCTCGATGGGTGCCCCGCCCGAGCCGCCGATGGTCCACGGGAACAGGTACACCCCGCGGCCTTCGGCCGGGCCGTACGGCATGCCGATGTAGACGCCCGCCGAACCGCCGCCGATGCTCATTCCGCCGTACAGGCGCGGAGCCGTGGGGGTCGGGATCTCGGAGCCCGGCTCCAGGAGCTTGTCCGAGTCGCCGGGCGGTCCGACCATGCCGAACATGTGGACGAAGCCGCGGTCGACGACGCCGGCGAGCGAGTCCTCACCCGGAACGCCGACGGCGAGGCGCACGTTGGCCCCGGTGCTCGTGCTGTTGGTGTCGGTGTTGAAGGCGGCGACGCGCTGCCCGAAGTAGTCGCCCGCCTCGGCCTCGCCGCCGACGTTGGTCACGTTCTGGTCGATCCAGCTGATCTCGGTGAACGCCCCCGCCGCGTCGAGCTTGAACACCTGGACGGCGCCCGCGTCGACGGTGGTCGACAGGTCCTCGCCCGGGATGCCGACGGCGAGGAGCGATTCGGTGATGCCGGTGGCTCCGGCGGCGCGGTAGGGCACCGCGGCCAGCGACGTGGCGAACCCGTCGCCGCTCTCGCAGGCACCGGTCACACCGGCGCTGTCCTGGTTGATCACGCTCAGCGGCTTGGGCGAGCCCGACGTGAGGGCGTGGCTGAAGACCGTCACCGACCCGGATCCGGCGAGGGTGCCCTGCGCCTCTCCCGGGGCGCCGACCGCGAGGTGGGTGGCCGTGGCCGTGAGGGACGAGCCGAAGCGGTCGTACTCCTCCACGGCGTCGGGCACCGCTCCCGCGGTGGCCGAGTCCTGGGTGACGAAGGCGGCCGTCACCGTGGTCGTGCCGGAGATGTAGTGGAATGCGCCCGCGTCGACGGTGGTGCCGACGTCCTCGCCGGGCACACCCACGGCGAGGAACGGAACACCCGCGGCGGACTTGCCGGCGGCGATGGAGTAGCCCATCCAGTCGTAGGACTCGGGGCCGACACCGGTCACCGGGCCGGAGCCCTGGACGTACTCGACGGTCGCCCTGCCGGCGCCCAGGCCGGTGGGCGAGCCGTATACGACGACGGCCCGGCCGGCGTCGACCTGGGCTCCGATGTCCTCGTGGGGCGTGCCGATCGCGAGGTCGCTGCAGCCGTCGAGGTCGGCGTCGTAGACCGCCATGGCTTCGCCGAAGAGGTCACCCGCCTCGGAGGGGCCGGCCTTCGCGGCCTCCTGGGTCAGTTCGAGGACGCCCTTGCCGCCGCCGTACACGATGTGCACCACACCGGCCTTGGACACTCCGCCGGCGGTCGCGTCGGGGTCCGCGATCGCGGTGTCCCGGATGCCGTCGCCGTTGAAGTCCGACTCGGCCCCGGCGCACCCGGTGGCCGCCACGGCCGTGTTCGCGAGGGGTGTCGGTCCTGCTGTCAGGGCCAGGGTGAGGGCCGTGGCCGTCAGGGCCCAGGCTCCTCTGGCGGCACGCCGCCTGGCCGCGCCGTGCGGCGCGGTTGTCGTTCTGCTCACGTGGTCGTTCCGTTTTCGTCGATTCCGAAGCCTCTGAGCGGCAGTCGAGAATCAGGCAGGAACGAACAACGGAACGTGAAAGATGTGCAACACAGAGCGACGGCCGTGCGCCGGGTCAGAGCGCAGCCGTCAGCCCATCCCCCCGCTCGCCATGGATCCCCACCCGTGACAAGCCGCCAGACAGAAAGCGTTGGGACACAGTGGCTTGATCACGCCTGATAAGACAAGAGCCGATGTCCGACATCGGGTGATGTCGCTTCTTAACGGAGTGGTAACTTCCAAAAAAACGGCCCCGCCCGGCACCTCTCGGTGCCGGGCGGGGCCGTTTTGGAGCGGAAACCGCAGGTCAGCCTTCGGTCGGAGCGGAGACGGACGGCGGCGTCTGCTGTTCCGCCGCCGCGGTCTTCTTCGTCGCCCGCTTCGCCACGGTCTTCTTGGTCGTGGCGGCCTTCTTGGCCACGGTCTTCTTGGCCGCCGTCGCCTTCTTGGCGGTGGTGGCCTTCTTCGCCGCGGTCGCCTTCTTGGCCGGAGCCTTCCTGGCGGCCTTCTTCGCCGGGGCGGCCTCCTCGGCCGGGGCCTCCGGCTCCGGCTGCGCCTCGGTCACCGGGGCCTCGACGACCACCACAGCGGCCTCGGCCGCGCCTGCCGGAGATCCGGCGGGTGCGGTGGCCTTACGGGTGGCACGGCGGCGCGGACGGGCCGGCGCGGCCTCGGCCACGGGAGCCTCGGCCACGGGCTCGGCGACGACCGGCTCCGGCTCGACGGCGGCCGGCTCCGGCTCGACGGCGGCCGGCTCCGGCTCGACGGCGGCCGGCTCCGGCTCGGCGACGGCCTCGACGGCCGGCTCCGGCTCGGGCTCGGGCTCCGGGGCCACCTCGGCCGCCGGGGCCGGGGCACCCGCCGGGGCGGTGGCCTTACGGGTCGCACGACGGCGGGTCCGGCCCTTGGGGGCCTCGTCCACCACCGGCTCCGCGACGACCTCGGCCTCGACCTCGGCCTGCGCGACGACCTCGGCGGCCGGCTCCAGGACGGTGTCGGCCGGCTCGGTCACCGGCTCGGCCTCGGCCACCGGGGCCTCCTCGGCAACGGGAGCCGGGGCGGCAACGGCCGCACCCCGCGGGGCGCCCGCCGAGGCGGTCGCCTTACGGGTGGCACGGCGCCGGTTGCGACGGCCGCTCAGGCCCGCAGCCGCCTCGGCCTCGGCCGGGCTGCTGTACAGCTCCTCGCCCGCGACGAACTCCGGCTCGGGCAGCGCCACCGGCGCCGCGACCTCGGCGGCCACCTCGGCCTCGGTCTCGGTCTCGAAGCCCTCCGCCTCGACGGCCTCGTGCTCGTGCTCGTGGTGGTCGGACTCCGCCCGGCCGCCGCGGCGCTTGGCGCGCTTGCCGCCGTTGCCACCGCCGCCGACCGAGGTCGGGCTCTCCATGTGCACGATGACACCGCGGCCGTTGCAGTGGACGCAGGTCTCGGAGAAGGACTCCAGCAGCCCCTGGCCCACCCGCTTGCGGGTCATCTGGACCAGGCCCAGCGAGGTCACCTCGGCGACCTGGTGCTTCGTGCGGTCACGGCCCAGGCACTCCAGCATGCGCCGCAGGACCAGGTCGCGGTTGGACTCCAGGACCATGTCGATGAAGTCGATGACGACGATGCCGCCGAGGTCACGCAGCCGCAGCTGGCGCACGATCTCCTCGGCCGCCTCCAGGTTGTTCCTGGTGACGGTCTCCTCGAGGTTGCCGCCCTGACCGGTGAACTTGCCGGTGTTGACGTCGATGACGATCATCGCCTCGGTCTTGTCGATCACAAGCGAGCCGCCCGAGGGCAGCCACACCTTGCGGTCGAGCGCCTTGGCGAGCTGCTCGTCGATCCGGTACGTCGCGAAGACGTCGACCTCGGAGGTCCAGCGCTGGAGCCGGTCGGCCAGGTCCGGGGCCACGTGCGAGACGTAACCGTGGATGGTCTCCCAGGCACCGTCACCACTGACGATGACCTTCGAGAAGTCCTCGTTGAAGATGTCGCGCACGACGCGGACGGTCATGTCCGGCTCGCCGTACAGCAGGCTCGGCGAAGAGGTCGTGATCTGCTTCGACTTCTTCTGGATGTCCTCCCACTGGGCCTGCAGACGCTCGACGTCGCGGCGCAGCTCGTCCTCGCTCGCACCCTCGGCGGCGGTGCGCACGATGACGCCCGCGTCCTCGGGGACGATCTTCTTGAGGATGGTCTTCAGACGCGCGCGTTCGGTGTCGGGCAGCTTGCGGCTGATGCCGGTCATCGAGCCCTCGGGCACGTAGACCAGGTAGCGGCCGGGCAGCGAGACCTGCGAGGTCAGGCGGGCGCCCTTGTGACCGATCGGGTCCTTGGTGACCTGGACCAGCACGGACTGGCCGGACTTCAGGGCGGACTCGATGCGGCGCGGCCCGTTGGCCATGCCGAGCGCCTCGAAGTTGACCTCACCGGCGTACAGGACAGCGTTGCGGCCCTTGCCGATGTCGATGAAGGCGGCCTCCATGGACGGCAGCACGTTCTGGACCTTGCCCAGGTAGACGTTGCCGACGTAGGAGGTGGCCTCCTCCTTGTTGACGTAGTGCTCGACGAGCACGTTGTCCTCGAGGACGCCGATCTGGGTGCGCTCACCGGACTGGCGGACGACCATCACGCGCTCGACGGCCTCACGGCGGGCCAGGAACTCGGCCTCCGTGATGATCGGCACACGGCGGCGGCCCTGCTCACGCCCCTCGCGGCGGCGCTGCTTCTTCGCCTCCAGGCGGGTCGAGCCCTTGATGGACTGGACCTCGTCGGACGGCTCGGCCTCCTTGCGGGCCGGGCGCGGCTCGCGGACCTTGACGACCGTACGCACGCCCTCCTCGTCGCCCGCCTCGGCGGTGACGTCGCCCGGCTCACCGCTGCGGCGGCGACGGCGGCGACGGCGACGGCTGGAGCTGGAACCGAGGGCGGACTCGTCGGCCTCGTCGAAGTCGGCGGCCTCCTCCTCGGTCTCGGCCTCCTGCTCGGCGGCCTCGGCCTCGGCCTCCTCCTCGGCGGCCTCGTCGAGCTCCGCGGCCTCACCACGACGGCGACGACGGCCACCGCGACGGCGGCGGCGCGACGGGCGCTCGCCCGACTCGTCGCCCTCTTCGAAGTCGGCGGACTCCTCCTCCAGCTCCGCCTCCGGCTCCTCCTCGGCGAGCACGTCGGCGACGGAGACCGGCGCGGCCTCGGCGACGGGCGCGGCCTCGGCGGTGCCACGGCCGCGGCGGCGACGACGGCCGGCCGGCTGCGGGGCGGCGGGGGCCTCGGCGACGGCCTCGGCTTCGAGCTCCTCCTCCTCGACCTCCTCGGCCGGGGCGGCGGCACGCGCGGCGGCCGCGGCCATGGCGGCGGTCTCCGGCGTCTGGAACATCGGCTCGGCGAAGACCGGGGCCTGGAAAGTGGGCACGGCGGGACGCGCGGCGCGGCGGGCCGGCGCGGCCGGCTCGGCGGGCTGCGCGGGCTGGACGGCGGGCTGCGCGGGGGCGGCCGCGGTGGTGGACCGGGTGGCGCGACGGCGGCCGCCGCGCTTCGGGGAGTCCAGCGCGTCGGCCACGGTGAAGGTCCGGGCGGCGGCCCTGGGGGCCTCCTCCGCGACGGGCGCGGCTTCGGCGGCGGGCTCGGCCTCTGCGGCGGAAGCCGCCGGGGCGGCCACGGCGCGGGTGGCACGGCGGCGGGCACGCGGCGCGGGAGCGGCGGGCTCCTCGACGGCAGGAGCGGCGGCCGGCTCCGCCTCGGCGGCGGGCTCCACGGCCTCCACGGCCTCCGCGGCCTCGACGGCCTCCGCGGCCTCGGCCGCCGGGGCGGCCACGGCGCGGGTCGCACGGCGGCGGGCACGCGGCGCGGGAGCGGCGGGCTCCTCGACGGCAGGAGCGGCGACCGGCTCCGCCTCGGCGGCGGGCTCCACGGCCTCCACGGCCTCCACGGCCTCGGCCGCCGGGGCGGCCACGGCGCGGGTCGCACGGCGGCGGGAGCGCGGGGCGGGAGCGGCCGGGGCCTCTTCCTCGACCACGGGCGCGGCCTCGGCGGCCGGAGCGGCCTCGGCGGCGGGAGCGGCCGGGGCCTCGGGCGCGGCGGCGGCCCGGGTGGCACGGCGGCGGGTGCGCGGTGCGGGAGCGGCGGGCTCCTCGGCCACGGGGGCGGCGGCCGGAGCCTCCACCACGATCGGCGCGGCCTCGGTGGCCGTGGCGGCCACGGCGCGGGTCGCGCGGCGGCGGGGACGGGCGGGTGCGGCGTCCGCAGTGGCCTCGGGCGCGGGGGCGGCCGGGGCGGCCTCGGTCACCGGGGTCGTCTCGGCGACGGTCCCACCGGGGGGACCGGCGGGCCGGGAAGCGGCGCGGCGACGCCTGCGCGGGGGCAGGTTGTCGCTGGGGCTGTTGTTGGTGGTGTCGTTCTCGTTGTTGAGCATTGCGGGCGGTTCTCCCGTCACGCTCCCGGGCGCCGCGGCTGACATCCGGTCCAGCACGGCTCCGCGGTGTACGCGGAGCCGGCCTCCGGGGCGCGTTCGCCACACGGGAGCTCAGTTCATGGCCGCCGGTTCCGCACGTGTTCTCCGTACGGCCTGGCGGAAGTCTTCAGGTGAGTGCGCGGCCCGACCCAGGTGGCTCCCGAGTGCCAGGGCTGCGCTACGACGACGATCCCTACGCGGCGGGACCTTCCGGCGCCTTCGCGTCGGCGGCTACGGCGGCCGTGGGTGGGGCGGCCGTGACAGCCTCGCGGTCGGGCGCGAGCGGGTCGGTCACCGTGCCGGACTCCTCGTCGAAGAGCCCCTGCGCCAGCCTGGTCACCGCAGAGGGGACCGGCGGCGCCAGGTCGGCCACAGCTCGGAGACCGGACAGGACGTCGTCGGGTCGCACGGCAGGTGTCAAATGCCGAACAACCAGCCGCAGTATCGCACAGGCATTGTCGCGCGGCCTATCACCAGCGGCGGGAACCATCTCAAGACTCACCACGGCACCACGGGTGTCGAACGTCCGCATGCCGTTCTTGGTGCGGCGCTGCACCTCCACCGTGTCGGCGGCGAGGAAGGCCTCCACGGCCCGCTCGGCGTCGGCGGGCTCCACGCCGTCCAGGCGCAGCTCCCACACGGAGGCGGTCAGACGGTCGGCGAGGCCGGAGGTACGGGCCTCGACGGCGTCGATGATGTCGAGGCCGACCGGCATCGACTCGTCGAGCAGCTCACGGAGCTTCTCGGGGTCGCGGGGCTCGGCGAGGCCGATCTCGAGGTACTCGGCCTCGCTGCCGGTGCCGGTGGGCGCGGCGTTCGCGTACGAGACGCGCGGGTGCGGGGTGAAGCCGGCCGAGTACGCCATCGGCACCTCGGCGCGGCGCAGGGCCCGCTCGAACGCTCGCTGGAAGTCACGGTGGCTGGTGAACCGGAGGCGGCCGCGCTTGGTGTAGCGCAGTCGGATGCGCTGCACCACCGGTGCGGGGGGCGGGCCTTCGGGCTGTCGCTTGCCCAGTGGTTCTTCTCCTTGTGCGGGGCTCCGCGGCTCGCGCGTCGCCCTGAGGTCTGTCGACCCGCTGCGGCTCACCCCTGGCGTTCGCTCAGGGAGATCTCGGCAGCGGGTGCCGCGTCGGCGGCTGTCGTACTACCCAGAGTACGCGCCCGTGACCTCGCCGGTTCCCGGGGAGGAGCACCGAAGAGCACCTGCCGTACGGCGGCCCGCGCCTCGCGGACCGCTTCCCGCCCCGTCCGCCACACCTCGCGCGCGGCGTGGCCGACGGGGGTGAGCACGTGCCGGTACGCCCAGGAAGCGGGCCATCCGACGAGCGCCCAGCCGACCCACTTGAGCCCGCGCCACAGGGCACCGGCGATCACCCCGGCCACGTGCCAGGCCCACGCGAGGACCTGCCCCAGCGGGGTGAGCACGTACCGGTACAGGATTCCGGCCACCCACGCGACCCCCAGCCCGAGGGGCCGCAGGCCGTACCGGAACCCCGCCACCAGCAGCCACACGAGCCCGTGCCCGGCGGGGGTGAGCACGTACCGGTAACCCGCCTCGGCCAGCCACAGGAAACCGTGGCCGACGGGCGTCAGCACGTACCGGTAGCAGGCCGCCACCACCCAGAGGAAACCGCGCCCGACCGGCGTCAGCATGTACCGGTACACCGCCCCGGCCAGCCATCCGGTGCCCTGGCCGACGGGCACGAGCACGTACCGCCACAGACCGACCCACGGCCACACGAACAGCACCATGCCCAGGGCCCAGCCGAACCACATGCCCCCCTTGGCGAGCGGTGCGAGCAGGGACGT
>NZ_JBVJKF010000010.1:0-121220 GCF_055585365.1 Streptomyces sp. NPDC053432 | reverse complement strand
ACCATGCCCAGGGCCCAGCCGAACCACATGCCCCCCTTGGCGAGCGGTGCGAGCAGGTACGTCACCCCGCCCCGGCCCACCCGGGCCAGCGCCGCCCCGAGCGGGCGGAACACGCGGGCGGCCAGCGCCCGCCCCGCCGGCGCGAGCAGGTGCTCGTACGCGCCCCGCCCCAGCCACGCGACGCCCCGCCCGGCCGGCACGGCCACGTACCGCCACAGACCGACCCACGGCCACACGAAGACCAGCTTGAACAGGGCCCCCAGCAGCCACCCCAGCGCCCGGAGCACCGGCTCGACGACATGGACGTACAGCGGCCCGAGGACGTGCCGGTGCACGGCCCGGCCCAGGGCGACGAGCAGTTCCCACACCACTCGTACGGGGAGCACCACGAGTACGGCGACGATCTTCACGGGGATCCTGACGACGCCCACCAGGCACCCGTCACCACCGTCACCGCCACCTGCGGGGAGCCGCTTGTCCGTGTCCATGCCGTGGAGGACACGACGAAGGCCCCCGCCCGTTGCGGGCGGGGGCCTGTCGTGACCCAAGGGTTACTTCACGACCGTCAGCGGAAGCAGCTTCTTGCCGGTGGGGCCGATCTGGATCTCGGTCTGCATCTGAGGACAGACGCCGCAGTCGAAGCACGGGGTCCAGCGGCAGTCGTCGACCTCGGTCTCGTCGAGGGCGTCCTGCCAGTCCTCCCAGAGCCAGTCCTTGTCGAGCCCGGAGTCCAGGTGGTCCCAGGGCAGGACCTCCTCGTACGTGCGCTCGCGCGTCGTGTACCAGGCGACGTCCACGCCGTACGCGGGCAGCGTCTTCTCCGCCGCCTCCATCCACCGGTCGTACGAGAAGTGCTCGCGCCAGCCGTCGAAGCGGCCGCCCGACTCGTACACGGCGCGGATCACGTCGCCGATGCGGCGGTCACCGCGGGACAGGAGGCCCTCGACGATGCCCGGCTTGCCGTCGTGGTAGCGGAAACCGATGGAACGGCCGTACTTCTTGTCGCCGCGGATCTTGTCGCGGAGCTTGCCCAGACGGGCGTCCGTCTCCTCGGCCGACAGCTGCGGGGCCCACTGGAAGGGGGTGTGCGGCTTGGGGACGAAGCCGCCGATGGAGACGGTGCAGCGGATGTCGTTCTGGCCGGAGACCTCGCGGCCCTTGGCGATGACGTTGACCGCCATGTCGCCGATCTGGAGCACGTCCTCGTCGGTCTCGGTCGGCAGGCCGCACATGAAGTACAGCTTCACCTGGCGCCAGCCGTTGCCGTAGGCGGTGGCGACGGTGCGGATCAGGTCCTCTTCGGAGACCATCTTGTTGATGACCTTGCGCATGCGCTCGGAGCCGCCCTCGGGGGCGAAGGTGAGGCCCGACCGGCGGCCGTTGCGGGTCAGCTCGTTGGCCAGGTCCACGTTGAACGCGTCCACGCGGGTGGACGGGAGGGACAGGCCCACCTTGTCCTCCGTGTAGCGGTCCGCGAGGCCCTTGGCGATGTCCGCGATCTCGGTGTGGTCGGCCGAGGACAGGGAGAGGAGGCCGACCTCCTCGAAGCCGGTGGCCTTCAGCCCGCGCTCCACCATCTCGCCGATGCCGGTGATGCTTCGCTCCCGCACGGGGCGCGTGATCATGCCGGCCTGGCAGAAACGGCAGCCGCGGGTGCAGCCGCGGAAGATCTCGACGGACATCCGCTCGTGGACGGTCTCGGCGAGCGGGACCAGCGGCTGCTTGGGGTACGGCCACTCGTCGAGGTCCATGACCGTGTGCTTGGACACCCGGTAGGGGACGCCGGACTTGTTCGGGGCGACGCGCGCGATGCGGCCGTCCGGGAGGTAGTCGACGTCGTAGAAGCCCGGCACGTAGACCTGGCCGGTCTTCGCGAGCCGGAAGAGGATCTCCTCGCGCCCGCCCGGCCGCCCCTCGGCCTTCCAGGTGCGGATGATCTCGGTCATGTCGAGGACGGCCTGCTCGCCGTCGCCGATGACCGCGCAGTCGATGAACTCGGCGATCGGCTCGGGGTTGAAGGCCGCGTGGCCGCCCGCGAGGACGATCGGGTGGTCGACCGTGCGGTTCCTGGCCTCCAGCGGGATGCCCGCCAGGTCCAGGGCCGCGAGCATGTTCGTGTAGCCCAGCTCCGTGGAGAAGGACAGGCCGAACACGTCGAAGGCCGAGACGGGGCGGTGGCTGTCGACGGTGAACTGCGGCACGTTGTGCTCGCGCATCAGCTCTTCGAGGTCCGGCCAGACGCTGTAGGTGCGCTCGGCGAGCACGCCCTCGCGCTCGTTCAGCACTTCGTAGAGGATCATGACGCCCTGGTTGGGCAGCCCGACCTCGTACGCGTCCGGGTACATGAGAGCCCAGCGGACGTCGCAGGACTCCCACGGCTTCACGGTGGAGTTGAGCTCACCGCCGACGTACTGGATGGGCTTCTGCACATGCGGAAGCAGGGCCTCGAGCTGAGGGAAGACCGACTCGGCCATCACGCGACTTTCGTGAAGCGGGCAGGGGGCAGCTATCTAGCGTACCCCCCGCCCCAGCCGCCCCCACTCACATGATCACCTCAGGGCGGCCCGAAGCCCGGGCTTCGAGGCGGCGGCCCACACGTCGGGCAGTTCCCGCTCCCGCCGCTCGGCCAGGGTCTCCTCGCGGGCGTACAGGACGCCCCAGGTGAAGGCCGACTCGCCGCCGCCTGCGGCCTGGGCGCCGATGCCGCGCAGGGCCTCGCGGGCCACCACGCTGTCCTGGTGGTCCCCGAGCAGGCTCTGGACCTTCTTGACGGCCTTGGCCATGCGCTCGGCCGGTTTACCGAGGGCGGGCACCGCCGCCTCCGCCGCGTAGCGGGCGCGCTTCGCGGCCTTGCGGGCCCGGTGCAGGGCCACGTCCCGCTCGTGTCCGGGGTCCAGGGCGAGGGCGGCGTCGATCCGGCCGGCGAGGCGTTCGTAGTCGTGGAGGATCGCCTTGGGGAGGACCTTGCGGGCGGGGTGGGCGGCGGCCTTCTTCAGGGGCGGGTCGGCCAGCAGGGCGTCGACGGCGTCGAGCAGGGCCAGGTAGCGCGGGGTGTCGAGCACGGCCACGGCTCGGCGGCGCGATGCCGAGCGGCGGGCGGTGTTCCAGACGCGCAGCCGGGCGCGGACGGGGCCGAGCTGAAGGGTGCGCGGGAGCTCGTCGAGGTGGGTGCGCAGGCGCTCCAGCAGTACTTCCTGGTCGCGGTCGACCCCGAGTTCCTGGGCGAGCCAGCGCAGTTCGTCGCCGATGGGGTCGGTGGCGGCGCGGTCGAGGACCTTGCGGTGGGTCTTCAAGGCGCTGCGCATCCGGCGGGAGGCGACGCGCATCTGGTGGACGGAGTCCGGGAGGTTCCTGCGGACGGCCGGGTCCTGGGCGATCAGGGCGTCGCGCTGTTCGCGCAGGTACGCGAGTACGTGCGCGCCGGCCGTGTCGTTGTCGGGGGTGTGCGCGCCGGGCTTGGCGGGGGGTGCGGTGCCGGTCTCGGTGAGGGCGCGGGCGAGCTTCGAGGGGGCGTCGGAGACCTTGAGGCCGCCCTTGCGGAAGGTCTCCTCGACGGCGTCGAGGAGTGCGGGGTCGATGCCGTCGGCGAGTTCCACCTCGACCTCGGTCCAGGCGACCTCGGTCTCGCCGCGCTCGGCGCGGACCTGGTCGGTGCTCAGTTCGGCGAGGAGGGCTCCGTCGGCGTCGAGGAGGTGGCTGACCTTGCGCGAGGAGAGGAGTCTGACCTGCGGTTCCAGGGCCGCCGCGTCGCGTACGCGGGAGCGCAGCAGGGCGGCGAGGGAGCGGGGGACGGTGTCGCCGAGGGGGGCGGCGATCTCGTCGCGCACGCCCGGGGAGACGGGCAGTTTGAGGTGCCAGCCCTCGTCGGCGCCGCCGGTGCGGCGGCGCAGGGTGAGCCCGTCGGCGGCGAGCCGCTGGTCGGGGGTGTCGTAGTAGACGGCGTCGAGGTCGACGGTGCCCTGGTCGGTGACGGCCGCGATGGCGGCCGTTCCCGTCAGGTCCGGCACCCCGCGCCGGGCACTCTTGGCCTTGGAAAACTCGAATTTCCGCTCGATCTCGCGCTTCGTGTCCGCCATGGATCGACCGTAGTCCTGAACGGATCACGTCGGCAGGGTGAACGGCGGATTCGGGCGACATCCGGCCCGGATCAGTCCGGATCAGGGCGGATCCGGCCGGATCGAGCCGGATCGCACCGGATCAGGCGCCGGATCCAGGCCGGACCCGAACCGGACCCAGGCCGGACCCGGACCGGTTGCTGGCCGGATGAGGCCGGGCCCAGGCCGGATCAGGCCGGATCAGGCCGACAGGGGCCGTTGCACCTTGATCGATTGGAGCAGTCCGATGGCCACCCACACGGCGAACATCGACGACCCTCCGTAGGAGACGAACGGCAGCGGGAGCCCGGCCACGGGCATGATCCCGAGGGTCATGCCGATGTTCTCGAAGGACTGGAAGGCGAACCAGGCGATGATCCCGGCGCACACGATCGTCCCGTACAGCTCGGTGGTCTCGCGGGCGATCATGCAGGCCCGCCAGAGGATGACGCCCAGGAGCACGAGGATCAGCCCGGCCCCCACGAAGCCCAGCTCCTCCCCCGCGACGGTGAAGACGAAGTCGGTCTGCTGCTCGGGGACGAACTGGCCGGTGGTCTGCGAGCCCTTGAAGAGGCCCGATCCCAGGAGCCCGCCGGAGCCGATCGCGATGCGGGCCTGGTTGGTGTTGTAGCCGACGCCGGCGGGGTCGAGCTCGGGGTTGGCGAAGGCGGCGAAGCGGTTGATCTGGTATTCGTCGAGGACGCCGAGCTGCCAGATCAGGATGGCCCCGGCCGCGCCGGCGCCGATCAGGCCGAGCACCCAGCGGTTGGAGGCGCCGGAGGCGAGCAGGACGCCGAGCACGATGACGACCATGACCATCACGGAGCCGAGGTCGGGCATCAGCATGACGATGCCCATCGGGGCGGCGGCCAGGCAGAGCGCCTTGACGACGGTGCGGTGGTCGGGGTGGACGAGGTCGCCCGCGTCCACCCGGGCCGCCAGCAGCACGGCCATGACCAGGATGATCGTGATCTTCACGAACTCGGAGGGCTGCAGGGAGAACCCGCCGCCGATCACGATCCACGCGTGGGCGCCGTTGATGGTGGCGCCGAGCGGGGTGAGCACGGCGAGGATCAGCAGGAGCGAGATCCCGTAGAGGATCGGCACGGCGCCGCGCAGGGTGCGGTGGCCGAGCCAGATCGTGCCGATCATCAGCACGAGGCCGATGCCGGTGTTCAGGGCGTGCCGGGCCAGGAAGTAGTACGGGTCGCCCTGGTTCAGGGTCGTCCTGTTGCGGGTCGCCGACCACACCAGCAGGGCGCCGAGGAAGGACAGGGCGACGGAGGACAGGAGTATCGGCCAGTCGAGCCGGCGCACGACGGAGTCGCGGGCGGTGAGCCTGGCCAGCGCCCCGCGCTCGGGCGCGTACCGCGAGACGGAGAACTTGTTGGCGGTCTGCATGTCTTTCGGTCCTCAGTCATGCCGCGCGGGGCGCGCGGCAGGCGGCCCGGCGAGTGCGGGCGGTTCCGGTTCCTCCGGGGACGGCGGCACGTACGGCCGGATCTCGGGGGCGTCGATGGAGCCGTCGGGGCGGATCTTGGGCAGTTTGGCCTCGGGCCGGAGCAGCAGGGCCTTCTTGAGGTCCTGCTTGCCCTCCATGTCGAGGCCGTACATGGCGTTGTAGATGTTGCGGACGGCGGGGCCGGAGGCTCCGGAGCCGGTGCCGCCCTGGGAGATCGTCATGACGATGACGAAGTCCTTGGTGTAGGTCGCCAGCCAGGAGGTGGTCTGCTTGCCGTAGACCTGGGCAGTGCCGGTCTTGGCGTGCATCGGGATCTTGTCCATGGGCCAGCCGGTGAAGCGCCAGGCGGCGGTGCCGCCGGGCTCGACGACCATGCGCAGCCCCTTGTCGAGGTCGGCGATGGTCTTCGGGCCGATCGGCAGCCGGCCGTGGGCCTGGGGCTTGATCATCTCGACGTGCTTGCCGTTGGCGCTGATCACGGCCTTGCCCACGGTGGGGTTGTAGAGGGTGCCGCCGTTGCTGATGGCGGCGTAGGCGGTGGCCATCTGGATGGGGGTGACGAGGACGTCGCCCTGGCCGATGGCGAAGTTGATGCTGTCGTAGGCCTTCAGCTGGTTGCCTTCGAGGCAGCTCTCGTAGGCGATCTGCTCGACGTAGGTGCCGCCCTTCTTGCCCTGCTTGCACCAGGCGCCCTTGTTGGCCTTCCAGAAGTTCTGCTTCCACCGGCGGTCGGGGATGCGGCCGGTGACCTCGTTCGGCAGGTCGATGTGGGTCTCGGCGCCGAGTCCGAATTCGCGGGCGGTCCGGTAGAACCAGTCGTGGGCGTCCTTCTTGGGGGTGAGGCCGCCGTCCTTCTTCCATTCCTTGTGCCCGAGGGCGTAGAAGACGGTGTTGCAGGAGAACTTGAGGGCCTCGCCGAGGGTGATGGGTCCGTGGCCCTTGGACTCGAAGTTCGCGAAGCTGCGGCCGCCCATGTCGTAGGAGGCGCTGCAGTTGTACTTGCCGTCGAAGTCGTAGCCGGCCCGTACGGCGGCGCTCGCGGAGACCACCTTGAAGATGGAGCCGGCGGGTGCCTGGCCCTGGATGGCCCGGTTGAGCAGCGGGTAGTTGGAGCTCTTGCTGGTGAGGTTGGCGTAGTCCTTGGCGTTGATGCCGCCGACCCAGGCGTTGGGGTCGTAGTCGGGCTGGGAGGCCATGGCCACGACGCGGCCGGTCTTGGCCTCCATGACGACGACGGCGCCCGAGTCGGCCTCGTACGGGCGGTTGGTGATGTTGTCGACCTCGTGGCGGACGGTCTTCATCGCCTGCTGGAGCTCGTATTCGGCGACGGCCTGGACCCGGGCGTCGATGCTGGTGACGAGGGTGGAGCCGGGGACGCCGTTGTCGGACTGGGTCTGGTGCATGACCCGGCCGAGGTTGTCGACCTCGTAGGAGGTGACCATCGCCTTGCCGCGCAGCTGTCGGTCGTAGGTGCGTTCGATCCCGGAGCGCCCGACCTGGTCGGAGCGCAGGTGGGGCGAGTCGGTGTCCTTGGCCTTCTGGATCTCGTCGTCGGTGACGGGCGAGAGGTAGCCGAGCACCTGGGAGGTGCGGGCCCCGCCGGGCGCCGGGTAGCGGCGCACGGCGGTGGGTTCGGCGGTGATGCCGGGGAAGTCCTCGGGGCGTTCGCGGATCGTCAGGGCCTGCTGGGTGGTGGCTTCGAGGGTGACGGGGATCGGCTGGTAGGGGGAGCCGTTCCAGCAGGGCTTGGGGGTCTGGGAGTCGCAGAGCCGGACCTTGTCCATGACCTCCTTGGGGGTCATGTCGAGGACGCCGGCGAGGCGGGTCATGACGGCCTTGCCCTTGTCGTTCATCTTCATCAGGGCGGTGCGGCTGGCCGAGACGACCAGGCGGGTCTCGTTGTCGGCGAGCGCGACCCCGCGGGCGTCGAGGACCTGTCCGCGCACGGCGGGCCGGACGACCCGCTGCACGTGGTTGCTCTTCGCCTCGTGGTAGTACTCGTCGCCGTTGCGGATCTGGAGGTACCAGAGGCGCCCGCCGAGGGTGATGAACATGGAGAGGACGAGCACCTGGATCATGATGAGCCGGATCTGCACGCGGGAGGTGCGGCCGGTCTCGGGAATGTTCGTCACGCCTGCTCCTCCCTACAGCTTTTTGATGCTCTTCACGCCCTTGGCCGCCTTGACTCCCTTTATGCGGACGGCCTTGTCGGCGCGGAAGCGCGCGGTCTTCAGGCGCAGGCCGCCGCGCTGGCTGCCGATGCGCAGGCCGGTGCCGCCGGCCAGCCAGCCGGCGGAGACGTCGGCGGCCTTGTTCGCGGGGCCGCCCCCGGCCTCGACGGCCATCGGGTCGCTCTCGGCGCGCCGGGCCAGGGCCATGACGAACGGCACCGTGAACGGCGCGAGCAGCAGGTCGTAGAGGGTCGCGGTGAACAGCAGTCCGACCAGGCCCACGTGGCGGGCGGCGGTGTCTCCGACGAGTGCGCCCACGCCCGCGTAGAGGAGGGTGGAGCCGATCGCGGCGGCCACGACGGTGAGCATGGGGCCCCAGGCGGAACGGAACCGCCCGCTGTCGGGGCGGACCAGGCCGACCAGGTAGCCGATGACGCACAGGACGAGCGCGTACCGCCCGGCGGCGTGGTCGGCGGGCGGGGCGAGGTCGGCGAGGAGGCCCGCGGTGAAGCCGATGAGCGCACCGCTGACGTGCCCGTACACGAGTGCGAGGGCGACGACGGTGAGCAGCACCAGGTCGGGGACGGCGCCAGGCAGTTGGAGCCGGCCCAGGACGGAGACCTGGACGACGAGGGCCACCACGACGAGGGTGGCCGAGAGCAGGATCCGGTTGAAGGGCATGGGGGCTGCTCCTACTCGTCGGCCGGCTTGCCGGTGGCGTTCGCCGACGGGGTGACCGTGACGGTGACGGTCGGGGTGGGCTTGGGGGCTTCGGGCTTCGGCGGCAAAACGGCGTCGCGCGGGTCCTCGCGCGGCGGCATCACGACGACGCCGACGATGTCCAGGCGCGAGAAACCGACGAACGGACGCACCCAGACGGTGCGGGTCAGGTCGCCGCGGGCGTCGTCGACCTTGACGACCTCGCCGATCGGGACGCCGGGCACGAAGGGCTTGTTGCCGCGCGAGCCGAAGGTGACGAGCCGGTCGCCGGGGCCGATCTTGGCCTTGCCGTTGAGCATCTGGACGGACAGGGCGCGGTCGCCCTGGCCGGTGGCGAAGCCGAGTTCGCCGGTCTTCTCCAGCCGGGTGCCGACGGTGAAGTCGGGGTCGTTGGCGAGGACGACGGTGGCGGTGTCGGGGCCGACGGTGGTGACGCGCCCGACGAGGCCGTCCCCGTTGAGGACGGTCATGTCGCGCTCGATGCCGTCCTTGCTGCCGGCGTCGATGGTGACGGTCCAGGAGAAGCCCTGGGCCGCTCCTATGGCGATGACCTCGGCGCCCTTGATGCCGTACTGTCCGGCGCCGGCGCGCTTGAGCATCTCGTCGAGCTCGCGGATGCGGCTGCGGGTCTGGTCGTCGCTGCCGAGCTTGGCCTTCAGGGCGGCGTTCTCCCGCTCCAGGGTGGCGATACGGTTGTGACGGCTCCCGGAGTCCCGTACGGCCCCTATGGCGTTGGCGACCGGGTCGACGGCCGTCGCCACGCCTTCCTCGACGGGGCCGAAGACCGCCGCGGCGGCCTGCCGGGCACCGTCGACCGGTGACTCCTCACCTGCCCTGATGTCCACCGTGATCAGTGCGAACGCGATGGCGGTCAGAAGCACCAGGAGCAGCCGGCTCTCTCGTGTGTCCCTCACGTGCGGCGGCCGTGCCTTCCTCGTCGGAATTCTCTTTTGCCTGTATATCAACGATCCGCCGCACGGGCCCGGTAGCACCCGTACGGCGGATCCCTGTGTGTTCCGCATGGTCCCTCCGGCAGGGGAGGGTCTGTCCGCGACGGGTCAGCGACGGGGCTGGGCGTCCAGGACCTGCTGGAGGGCCTCGAACTCCTCGACGCACTTGCCGGAGCCGAGCGCCACGGAGTCGAGCGGGTCCTCGGCGATGTGGATGGGCATGCCCGTCTCGCGGCGCAACCGCTCGTCGAGCCCGCGCAGGAGGGCGCCGCCGCCGGTCAGGACGATGCCCCGGTCCATGATGTCGCCGGAGAGCTCCGGCGGGCACTTGTCGAGGGTGGTCTTGACGGCGTCGACGATGGCGTTGACGGGCTCCTCGATGGCCTTGCGGACCTCGGCGGCCGAGATGACCACGGTCTTGGGCAGGCCGGAGACCAGGTCGCGGCCGCGGATCTCGGTGTGCTCGTCCTTGTCGAGGTCGTACGCCGACCCGATGGTGATCTTGATCTGCTCGGCGGTGCGCTCACCGAGGAGGAGCGAGTACTCCTTCTTGATGTGCTGGATGATCGCGTTGTCGAGCTCGTCGCCGGCCACCCGGATGGACTGTGCCGTGACGATTCCGCCGAGGGAGATGACGGCCACCTCGGTGGTGCCGCCGCCGATGTCCACGACCATGTTGCCGGTGGCCTCGTGGACGGGCAGGCCCGAGCCGATGGCGGCGGCCATGGGCTCCTCGATGATGTGCACCTGGCGGGCGCCGGCCTGCGTGGACGCCTCGATGACGGCGCGTCGCTCCACTCCCGTGATGCCGGAGGGAACGCAGACCACCACGCGCGGTCGGGCCAGGTAGCGGCGCTTGTGGATCTTGAGGATGAAGTAGCGGAGCATGCGCTCCGTGATCTCGAAGTCGGCGATCACGCCGTCCTTGAGGGGCCGTACGGCGACGATGTTGCCGGGCGTGCGCCCGATCATCTTCTTCGCCTCGGAGCCGACCGCCAGGATGCCGCCGGTGTTCGTGTTGATGGCGACCACGGACGGCTCGTTCAGGACGATCCCCCGGCCCCTCACGTACACCAGCGTGTTGGCGGTCCCGAGGTCGATCGCCATGTCACGGCCGATGAACGACATGTTGTTCCCCTTGTTCCCCATGAGGAGCGTCTGGCCTTCCAGTTGATAGCGGCTGCTGTCAGGTCGGCGAGGTGGGTGTGTGGGTGGAGGCCCCATCGTAGTGCCGCAAGTATGAACGCCGCGCGACGGGACTCCGGCAATCCCGCCGGATCGGAAACCCGCCCCCTTAGGTGTGACGACGGGTCTTGCCCAGGCGTTCCCGCTTCCGCTCCGAAATACCGGAGGGCGACCGAAATTACTTCGGTCGCCCCAGGTAGAGAGCGCTATTCGGCTGATGTCTCGTCAGGAGGGAGGGCTCAGAGAGCGGGGAAGAACAGCTTCAGCTCGCGCTCCGCGGACTCCTCGGAGTCCGAGGCGTGGATGAGGTTCTCGCGCACGATGCTGCCGAAGTCCCCCCGGATGGAGCCGGGCGCCGCGGCGATCGGGTCGGTGGGGCCGGCCAGCTGGCGGACGCCCTCGATCGCGCGTTCCCCTTCCACCACCAGGACGACGACGGGACCGCTCGCCATGAAGCCCATCAGGGGCTCGTAGAACGGCTTGCCCTTGTGCTCGCCGTAGTGGGCCTCCAGGGTGTCCTGGTCCAGCGTGCGCAGCTCCAGGGCGGGAATGGTCCAGCCGGCCTTCCGCTCGATGCGGCCGATGATCTCGCCGATCAGGCCGCGACGGACGGCGTCGGGCTTGAGGATGACGAGGGTGCGCTGGGTCATGTTGGGGCTCCTTGCGGCATACGGGTGCGGTGGGACGAATCTACAGGGCCGTTCGGCCCCGCCCGGCCCCGCCCGCCCCGGTGCAGCGGCCCCGCGGCCGGGCTCGCGGGGCGCCCGGGCGGGTCCCGGGCCGACGGGGCGGTCGTCCCGCGGGCCCTGCGTACGGGCCGGGCAGGCAGCCGGGTCCGGGGCGCGTCCAGCGCCCCGGCGGGCGACGGGCCGGGGACGCAGGCCGGGCGCGGGGCGTGTCCACCGGGCCGCCGAGGCGGCCCCGCGCCGCAGGCCGGGCAGCCAGGCGGGCTCGCGCCACATCCAGCGGCCGGGGACCAGGGGGTGCGGGCGGACCCGGTCCCCGGGACGCCCGGGGCCCGGCCGACGGGCCGCCGAGGCGGCCCCGCGCGGGCCGTACAGGCCGGGCAGGCAGCCGGGATCGCGGCACATCCAGCGGCCGGGGCCCGGGGGCCGGGGTGCAGGCGGACCGGTCCCCGGGACGCCCGGGGCCGGGCCGGCGGGGGGTGGCAGGTCAGGCGGGGCGGACCGCAGGTCAGGCGGCGGGGTCTTCCGCCATCGCCGCCCAGCGGGCCTTGGCCGCGTCGACCTTGCGGCCGTAGTGCACCGAGCACCACCACAGCCCCGCGAACACCGCGCCGAGGAAGAACATGGTCGGTACGACGAACCCGCTCACGATCAGGCCGATCTGCAGCGCCCAGCCCAGCTGGACCGCCCCGGGACGCGACAGCATCCCGCACAGCAGCACCGACAGCAGCATCGCGATCCCGCAGACCGTCCAGACCGTGGCCTGGGTCAGGTCCGGGTCCTTCATCGCGACCAGCCCCGCGAAACCGATCACGAAGAACTCGCCGATCAGCGTCGAGGCACAGAGCGTGCGCATTCCTCAGCCCCTCTTCAGCAGCAGGCGGGCCTCGCCCACCGTGATCACGGAACCGGTCACCAGGACCCCGGCCCCTCCGAACTCGGCCTCTTCCTCCGCAAGGGTGATCGCCGCCTCCAGGGCGTCGTCCAGCCGCGGCTCCACCTGCACGCGGTCACCGCCGAAGACCTCGACCGCGACGGCGGCCAGCGCGTCCGCGTCCATCGAGCGGTGGCTGGAGTTCTGGGTGACCACGACCTCCGCGAAGATCGGCTCGAAGGCCTCCAGGACCCCGCGCACGTCCTTGTCCTCGCTCGCCGCCACGACGCCGATCAGCCGGCTGAAGCCGAACGACTCGGTGACCGCCTCCGCGGTGGCCACCGCACCCCCCGGGTTGTGCGCCGCGTCCAGGACGACCGTCGGGCTGCGCCGCACGACCTCCATGCGGCCCGGCGAGGTCACCGACGCGAAGGCGCGCTGCACGGTCTCCAGGTCCAGGACCCGCGCACCCTCCTGCCCGACCCCGAAGAACGCCTCGACGGCGGCCAGCGCCACCGCCGCGTTGTGCGCCATGTGCGCGCCGTACAGCGGCAGGAAGATGCCGTCGTACTCGCCGCCCATGCCGCGCAGGGTCAGCTGCTGCCCGCCGACCGCGACCTCGCGCGAGACGACGCCGAACTCCATGCCCTCGCGGGCGACGGTCGCGTCGACCTCGACGGCCTTCTTCAGCAGCGCCTGCGCCGCGTCCACCGGCTGCTGGGCCAGGATCACGGTCGCGTCCTGCTTGATGACGCCGCCCTTCTCCAGGGCGATCTCGCCGGGCGTGCCGCCGAGCCGGTCGGTGTGGTCGAGGCTGATCGGGGTGATGACCGCGACCGCGGCGTCGATGACGTTGGTCGCGTCCCAGGTGCCGCCCATGCCGACCTCGATGACGGCCGCGTCGACGGGGGCGTCCGCGAAGGCCGCGTAGGCCATTGCGGTCAGCACCTCGAAGAACGACAGCCGGAACTCCTCGCTCGCGTCGACCATCTCCACGTACGGCTTGATGTCGTGGTAGGTCTCGACGAACCGCTCGGCGTCGATCGGCGCGCCGTCGAGGCTGATCCGCTCGGTGATCGACTGCACGTGCGGGCTGGTGTAGCGGCCGGTGCGCAGCTCGAAGGCGTTCAGCAGGCACTCGATCATGCGGGCCGTGCTGGTCTTGCCGTTGGTCCCGGTGACGTGGATCGTCGGGTAGGCCCGCTGGGGTTCGCCCAGTACGTCCATCAGTGCCGCGATGCGCCTCACCGACGGCTCCAGCTTGGTCTCGCCCCAGCGCGTGGAGAGCTCCTGCTCCACCTCCAGAAGCGCCTTGGCGACCTCCGGGTCGGTGGGCCGGGCGGGTACCGGATCGCCCTGCGGCGGTCCGGCCTGGGTGCGCAGGGTGCGACTGCCGGCCTCGATCACCGCCAGGTCGGGGTCGCGGTCGGACTCTTCGGCCACGATCTGGTCGAACTCGTCGAACTCGTGCCGGTCGTGGCTCTCGGGCTGCTGCTCACTCACACGCCCAGTCTACGGACGCCGGGCCCCGGGACTTTCGACCCGGGCGGTACGGGACTTCCGGCGGCGGGAGCGACCTGATCGTCGTGCGAGCCTTGCGGACAGCAGATAGGGGAACAAATGCCGCAGGCCAGCAGCAACACGACAGGATCCAGCCGCGACATAGGGATAGACCTGGGGACCGCGAACACCCTGGTCTACGCACGGGGGCACGGGATCGTCCTCAATGAGCCTTCCGTGGTCGCCGTGAAGGCGGGCACCACCACCGCCCTGGCCGTCGGGGCGGAGGCCAAGGAGACCATCGGCCGCACCCCCGGCTCCATCACCGCGATCCGCCCCCTCAAGGACGGGGTGATCTGCGACTACGAGGCCGCCGAGGAGATGATCCGGCACTTCGTCCGCAAGGCCGTCCCCGGCCGCCGGCCCCGCACCCGGATGGTGATCTGCGTGCCGTCGGGCGTGACCCCGGTCGAGCGGCGGGCCATCGTCCACGCCTCCACCCGGGCCGGCGCCAGGAGCGTGCACCTGATCGAGGAGCCGAGGGCCGCGGCGATCGGGGCCGGGCTGCCGGTGGCCGAACCGCGCGGCTCGATGGTCGTCGACATCGGCGGCGGCACCTGCGAGGTCGCGGTGATCTCGCTCGGCGGCATCGTCACCTCCCGGTCGCTGCGCGTCGGCGGGGACCGGCTCGACGCCGCGATCACCGACTGGGTGCGCAAGGAGCACGCCCTCCTCATCGGCGAACGCACCGCCGAGGACGTCAAGGTGGCCATCGGCTCGGCCTGGCCCGTGCCGGACCGCCCCGAGCTGGAGAGCCTCACCTTCACCGTGCGGGGCCGCGAAAAGGTCGGCGGCATGCCGCGGACCCTCGCCCTCGGCGCCCCGGACGTCCGGGCCGCACTCGACGAACCGGTCGAGGCGATCATCGCCGCCGTCCGCACCACCCTGGAGGAATGCCCGCCCGAGCTCTCCGGCGACGTGATGGAACACGGCATCGTCCTGACCGGCGGCGGCGCCCTGCTGGCGGGGCTGGACCTGCGCATGGCGTCCGCGACCGGCATCCCGGTCTTCGTCGCCGACCACCCGCTGGACTGCGTCGCCCTCGGCTCCGGCCGCTGCGTCGAGGACCTCGACGCCCTGAGCGGCCTGCTCACCCCGGCGAAGGCCTGACCGGCCGGTCCGCCCGCGCGGGGGCGTCCTCTCCGCGTGGGCGCGTCCCTCTCCGCGCGGGAGCTCCTATCCGCGCGGAAGCGTCGCGACCACCTCGTACGCCCGCTCCGTGCGCGTCGCCGTCAGGGTGCCGCCCAGGCTGCGCACGCGCTCGGACATGCTCGCCGTCCCCGAGCCCGCCGAGACCGGGGCGCGGACCGGGGTGCGGGCGGGCAGTGCGTTGCTGACGGCGATCCGCAGCCGGGGCCCGTCCGCCTCGATCGACACCTCCACGCTCTCCCCGCGCGCGTGCTTGGCCGCGTTGGTCAGGCACTCCTGCACCACCCGGTAGACCGCCGCCTGCCGCAGCGGCGACAGCCCGTTCACCTCCGGGTCCATGGCGAGGCGTACGGGGGAACCGGCCCGCCCGCTCTCCTCCGCGAGCGCCGCCAGCCCCTCCACCCCCGGCGTCGAGGCCCGCTCACCGCGCTGCACGATGATCTCGTTCAGCACCAGATGGGCCCGGCGCGCGGTGTCCGCGAGCTCCTCGAAGTCCTTGGCGTACGGGGTCTCGCGCGAGCGCACCGACAGCACCTCGGAGCGCACCGTCAGCAGGGTCAGCTCCCGCCCGACGAAGTCGTGGACGTCCCGGGCGACCGAGGTGCGCTCCTGCTGCACGGCCTGGAGCACGGCCGACTCGGCCCGGCGCGCGGTCAGCTCCGCGACCAGGTCGTGCCGGTAGGCCGCGATGCCGACGGCCGAGGCGAGCACCCCGATGGGCACGACGATGCCGAGGAAGCCGGTGAGCGACCCGTGCTCGGCCTCGGGCCACCCCGGCACGCAGGCGAAGAGGAACAGCGCGAAGGCGAGGTAGCCGAGAGTGGCGAGGACACCCGCCCGGCGCCCGCGGAACCGGCCCACCGAGTACAGCGCGAACTGGATCAGGGTGAGCTCGTGCAGCCACCCGATGAAGAGCAGCGCGGCGAGGTACGGGATCCAGGGCAGCCGGCGCCGCACCAGCAGGGTGGCGCAGCCCAGCGCGAGGACGACGGCCGCGGAGGCGCCGGTCAGCGAGTTGTCGGCGGCCGCCAGGCCCGGCAGGTCGATCGCCGTCAGGCCCAGGCAGCTCAGTGCCGTGAGCACGTCCGTCGCACGCGGCGAGCCGGACCAGCCCCGCGTGAGCCGGGCGCCGCGGACCGTGACCCGGTGGAGCGCCGAGAGGGCGGGCTTCGCGTGCATGCCCTCCATCATCCGTGCCGGCCACCGCCGGTGACGGTCCACCGGGGCCGCACATGGCGTGATCTGGGGCACTTCGGACAGGCCGGAGGTCCCGGCCTTGGTGACCTTGCGCCCTGCCCCGGCCCGGCGCAGCGACCGTAGCGTCGGGAGGATGACCACCCACCGGGGCACGTCCCTCCTCCTGCTGATCGGCGGCCTGCTCGGCACACTGGCCTCCGGCGTCCTCACGTACGACCGCATCCGCACCCTGGAGGACCCGCTCTTCACGCCGGGCTGCAATGTCGGCGCGGTCCTCAGCTGCGGCGACGTGATGACCACCTGGCAGGGCAATCTGCTGGGCTTCCCCAACATGCTGCTCGGCATCGCCGGCTTCGCGGCCCTGTCGGGGCTGGGCGCGGCGATGCTGGCCGGGGCGGTGTTCCCGCGCGGGCTGTGGCGCGTGCTGTGGGCGGGGCTGGCCGCCGGCTTCGGCTTCACGGTGTGGCTGATCGGCCAGTGCCTGTACGCGATCGGGGCGCTGTGCCCGTGGTGCATGGTGGTGTGGGCGGTGATGATCCCGCTGTTCTGGTACGTCACCCGGCACCTGTCGGGGCCGGGCTCCCGGCTGCGGGCACTCCCCCACTGGCTGGTCCCGCTGACCGGTTACGCGGTGGTGGCGGTGCTGATCCTGACCCGTTTCGGCCCCGCACCGGCGGGGTGAACGGGGAAGGGCCCCCGCACCGTGGTGCGGGGGCCCTTCGCCTTCATGCCGTACGGGGTGTCACGCGGCCGGCAGGCCGTCCAGCTGGGCCTGGAGGCGGGCGATGTCGGCCTCGGCCTTGGCCAGCCGCCCCTTGATCTTGTCCACGACGTTGTCGGGGGCCTTGGCGATGAACGCCTCGTTCCCCAGCTTCGCCTCGGCCTGCTGCTTCTCCTTCTCGGCGGCCGCCAGGTCCTTGGAGAGGCGCTTGCGCTCGGCGGCCACGTCGATGGTGCCCGACAGGTCGAGCGCGACCGTGGCGCCGGCGACCGGGAGGGTCGCGGTGGCGCTGAAGGAGTCGCCCTCCGGCTGGAGGCGCAGGAGCTGGCGAATGGCGCCCTCGTGCGGGGCCAGCGCCGTGCCCGTCAGGTCCAGGCGGGCCGGGACCTTCTGGCCGTCCTGCAGGCCCTGCTCCTTGCGGAAGCGGCGGACCTCGGTGACCACGGCCTGGACCTGCTCGATCTCGGCCTCGGCGGCCTCGTCGCGGAAGCCGCTGTCCTTGGGCCAGTCGGCGATGACCAGGGACTCGCGGCCGGTCAGCGTGGTCCACAGCGTCTCGGTGACGAAGGGGACCACCGGGTGCAGCAGGCGCAGCATGACGTCGAGGACCTCGCCGAGGACCCGGCCGGAGACCTTGGCCTGCTCGCCGCCGGCGAAGAAGGTCGTCTTCGACAGCTCGACGTACCAGGCGAAGACCTCGTCCCACGCGAAGTGGTAGAGGGCCTCGCTGAGCTTCGAGAACTGGAAGTCCTCGTAGTACGCGTCGACCTGGGCGACGGTCTTGTTCAGGCGGGACAGGATCCACCGGTCGGTCGCCGACATCTGCTCGGGGGCCGGGAGCTCGCCCTCGATGGTGGCGCCGTTCATCAGCGCGAAGCGGGTCGCGTTCCAGATCTTGTTGGCGAAGTTGCGGGAGGCCTGGACCCAGTCCTCGCCGATCGGGACGTCGGTGCCGGGGTTGGCGCCCTTGGCCAGGGTGAAACGGACGGCGTCGGAGCCGTACTTGTCCATCCAGTCCAGCGGGTCGACGACGTTGCCGAAGGACTTCGACATCTTCTTGCCGCGCTCGTCACGGACCAGGCCGGTCAGCGCGATCGTCTTGAACGGAACCTCGCCGTCCATGGCGTACAGGCCGAACATCATCATCCGGGCGACCCAGAAGAAGATGATGTCGTGGCCGGTGACCAGGACGTCGGTGGAGTAGAACTTCGCCAGGTCCGGGGTCTTCTCCGGCCAGCCGAGCGTCGAGAACGGCCACAGGCCGGAGGAGAACCAGGTGTCCAGGACGTCCGTGTCCTGGGTCCAGCCCTCGCCCGAGGGCGCCTCGTCGTCGGGTCCGACGCAGACGACCTCGCCGTTCGGGCCGTACCAGACCGGGATGCGGTGGCCCCACCACAGCTGGCGCGAGATGCACCAGTCGTTGAGGTTGTCGACCCAGTCGAAGTACCGCTTCTCCATCTCCTTGGGGTGGATCGTGACCCGGTCGTCGCGGACCGCGTCACCGGCGGCCTTGGCGAGGGTCTCGACCTTGACCCACCACTGGAGGGACAGGCGCGGCTCGACGGTCGTGCTGCACCGCGAGCAGTGTCCGACGGAGTGCAGGTAGGGGCGCTTCTCCGCGACGATGCGGCCCTGCTGGCGCAGGGCGCCGACGACCGCGGAACGGGCCTCGAACCGGTCCAGGCCGAGGAAGGGGCCGTGGACGGTGATGACACCGTGCTCGTCCATGATCGTCATGTTGGGCAGGTCGTGGCGCTGCCCGATGGCGAAGTCGTTCGGGTCGTGCGCCGGGGTCACCTTGACGCAGCCGGTGCCGAACTCGGGGTCGACGTGGGTGTCCGCGACGACCGGGATCGAGCGGTCGGTGAGCGGCAGCTTGATGAGCTTGCCGACCAGGTGCTTGTAGCGCTCGTCGTCCGGGTGGACGGCGATCGCGGTGTCACCGAGCATCGTCTCGGCGCGGGTGGTGGCGACGACGAGGGTGTCCTCGCCCTCGCCGTACTTGATGGAGACGAGCTCGCCGGCGTCCTCCTGGTACTCCACCTCGATGTCGGAGATGGCCGTGAGGCAGCGCGGACACCAGTTGATGATGCGCTCGGCGCGGTAGATCAGCTCGTCGTCGTAGAGCTTCTTGAAGATCGTCTGGACGGCCTTGGACAGGCCCTCGTCCATGGTGAAGCGCTCGCGCGACCAGTCGACGCCGTCGCCGAGGCGGCGCATCTGGCCGAGGATCTTGCCGCCGTACTCTTCCTTCCACTGCCAGACCCGCTCGACGAACTCCTCGCGGCCCAGGTCGTGGCGGGACTTGCCCTCCTCGGCGAGCTGCTGCTCGACCTTGTTCTGGGTGGCGATGCCGGCGTGGTCCATGCCGGGCAGCCACAGGGACTCGTAGCCCTGCATGCGCTTGCGGCGGGTCAGGGCGTCCATGAGCGTGTGCTGGAAGGCGTGGCCCAGGTGGAGCGAGCCGGTGACGTTCGGCGGCGGGATGACGATGGTGTACGCGGGCTTCTCGCTCGCGGGGTCGGCCGTGAAGTACCCACGCTCTACCCAGCGCTCGTAGAGCTTCCCCTCTACCTCGGCCGGCGCGTACGTGGTCGGCAGTTCGGAGTCGGGGGCACTGGGTGTCTGCGTGTTCTCGGTCACGGGGCACAGGATACGGGGGGTCCCGCCTCCGTTACGAATCCATACCGCAGGGCGGCCTCCCATTGCGTTCGACCGCGCCGGGGCCATCTCATGCGCACCATGAGCGAGATCACTCCCCAGCCCCCGTACCCCCCGTACCCCTCCCCCCAGCCCGCGCCGTCCAGGGGCAAGCGCGCCCTCAAGAGTGCGGGAGCGGTGGTGGGCTTCGCGGTCGGGGCCATCGCCGTCAAGCTCGCCCTGGGCACGGCGCTCGGCGGCCCCGCCGACGCCGGGAAGTACGAGATCGTGCCGCCCGCCACCTTCCAGGGCCTGACCCTGCAGGACTCGGGGCCGCGGGTCGACGCGATCAAGCAGGGCCAGGGTGCCGAGAAGAAGGGCACGAAGCGGGTGGCCGTGGTCTACGCCGACCAGGCGGGCACCGCGCAGCTGGTGGTCAGCGGCTCGCAGGCCGCGTTCGGCGACGGGGACCCGGGCGCCGAACTCACCAAGGGCCTGCGGACCATGGGCGTCAAGGAAGCCGACATCACCACCCACGACGCGGGCAGCCCCGCGGGCGGCGCGATGCGCTGCGGCACGCTCGCGGTGGAGGGGACGTCGCTGCCGATGTGCATGTGGGGCGACCACAGCTCGCTGGTGACGGTCACCGTCCCGGTGGAGAACGAGCCGGTGACCATCGACGACCTCGCCGGACGCACCGCGGCGCTGCGTTCCGCGATGGAGGTCCCCGCGAAGTAGTTCGTCGCCGGAGCGTCGTAGTTGCGTAACGCCTGGGACCCCGGCGCCCGAACCCTTTCGATCTTCCGCAAGGATGTGGGCAGCATAAGAAGGTCCTAAAGAAGAAGTTCCTGAGGGGGACGCAGAAATGAGCTACAACCAGCCGGGGCCGTACGGCCAGCAGCCGCAGCAGCCCGGACCGTACGGGCAGCAGCCCCCGCCGCCGCCGGGCCCGTACGGCCAGCCCGCCCCGCAGCCGGGCTACGGCTACCCCCAGCAGCAGCCGGGCATTCCGCCCCAGGGCTACCCGCAGCAGCCGCAGCAGCCCGGTTACGGCTACCAGCAGCAGCCCCCGTACGGCGGCCAGCCCCCGAAGAAGTCCAAGGCGGGCGTCATCATCGGCATAGTCGTCGCGGTCGCGGTGATCGGCGGCGCCGGCTGGTACTTCACGCAGGGCGGCGGCGCGGCCGGCTCGGTGGCTTCCGACACCAAGGGCTACAAGCTGGTTCCCCCGCCCACGGTGGACGACTTCAAGCAGGACCCGAAGTACAAGCAGCAGCAGATGACCGACAAGGACAAGAAGGAAGCCGAAGCCGCGGGCATCAAGAACCCCACTCAGGCGGGCATGACCTACCAGGCCGGCGACCCGAAGAACCCGCTGTCCGCGAAGGGCCTCAACCTCTCCGGTCTCTACGGCGAGATCGCCGACCCGGAGAAGTCGGTGGACGGCTACTTCGCCATGGCCAAGCTGAACGCCACCAAGGACGGCAAGACCAATGTGGAACTCATCGGCAGCCCCAAGGCGATGACTCCGGCCGGCTTCAAGGGCGCCGTCATGAAGTGCCAGGAGGCCAAGTTCACCCCCAAGGACGCCGCGACGGCCAAGGGGCCCAAGGAGTTCACGCTCCCGATCTGCATCTGGGGTGACTACAGCACCCTGGCCGTGGTCACCGCCTCGGACGTGGCCTCCATCCTCGCCGGAAAGCCTGGCTACACCCTGGAGCAGAGCGCGGACCTCACCGCGAAGCTCTACAACACGGCGCGTGTGAAGAACTAGCCGCGAGGTCCGAACGACGCAGAAGGGGCGCCCCGGCCGGGGCGCCCCTTCTGCGTTGCCGTGTTCGCTACGCCGACTTCTCGTGCGGCCCCTGGTCCTTCGGGACGATGCGCGGGACCAGCGTCGGGTTGACGTTGGAGCGGACCACGTCCGCCGTGATGACCACGCGGGCCACGTCCTTGCGGGACGGGACCTCGTACATCACCGACATCAGGACCTCTTCCATGATGGCGCGCAGACCGCGCGCGCCCGTCTGGCGGAGGATCGCCTGGTCCGCGATGGCTTCCAGCGCCTCGCGCTCGAAGTCCAGCTCGACACCGTCGAGTTCGAACAGCCGCTGGTACTGCTTCACCAGCGCGTTGCGCGGCTCGATCAGGATCTGCAGCAGGGCCTCGCGGTCCAGGTTGTGGACCGAGGTCAGCACGGGCAGACGGCCGATGAACTCGGGGATCATCCCGAACTTCACCAGGTCCTCCGGCATGACCTCCTGGAACTGGTCGCTGGCCTCGATCTCGCGCTTCGAGCGGATCGTGGCCCCGAAGCCGATGCCCTTGGCGCCCGCACGCGACTCGATGATCTTCTCCAGGCCGGCGAAGGCGCCGCCCACGATGAAGAGCACGTTCGTCGTGTCGATCTGGATGAACTCCTGGTGCGGGTGCTTGCGGCCGCCCTGCGGCGGGACCGACGCCGTCGTGCCTTCCAGGATCTTCAGGAGGGCCTGCTGCACGCCCTCGCCGCTCACGTCACGGGTGATCGACGGGTTCTCGCTCTTGCGTGCGACCTTGTCGATCTCGTCGATGTAGATGATCCCGGTCTCGGCCTTCTTGACGTCGTAGTCGGCCGCCTGGATCAGCTTCAGCAGGATGTTCTCGACGTCCTCGCCGACGTACCCGGCCTCCGTCAGCGCCGTCGCGTCCGCGATGGCGAACGGTACGTTCAGCATGCGGGCCAGCGTCTGCGCGAGGAGGGTCTTGCCGGAGCCCGTGGGGCCCAGCAGCAGGATGTTGGACTTCGCGAGCTCGATCGCGTCGTCCCGGCCCTGCGCGCCGCCGTTCTCGCCGGCCTGGACCCGCTTGTAGTGGTTGTACACCGCGACGGAGAGCGCCTTCTTCGCCGGCTCCTGGCCGACGACGTAGCTCTCCAGGAACTCGTAGATCTCACGGGGCTTGGGGAGTTCCTCCCACCGCACCTCGGAGGTCTCCGCGAGTTCCTCTTCGATGATCTCGTTGCAGAGGTCGATGCACTCGTCGCAGATGTACACACCGGGTCCTGCGATGAGCTTCTTCACCTGCTTCTGGCTCTTTCCGCAGAACGAGCACTTGAGCAGATCGCCGCCGTCACCGATGCGTGCCACGAGGTGCTTCCCCTTCGCCTGGGAGACGCCTGGTTCAGCGCTCCTGGTGCCTCATATCCGACGGTACCTTGCCGGGGGCCCCGTGCGGGGCCCCCTTGACGTGGTTCACATCGCCGAATCCGACGGCGTCCCCACGCCGTCTGACGGCAAGGATCGGGCCTTGTCAGGCCCTGTTGGTCTTGCGGGTGGAAACGATCTGGTCGATCAGGCCGTACGCGAGGGCGTCCTCGGCCGTGAGGATCTTGTCGCGCTCGATGTCGTCGCGGATCTTCTCGATCGGCGTCGTCGAGTGCTTGGCCAGCATCGTCTCCAGCTGGTCGCGCATGCGCAGGATCTCGTTGGCCGCGATCTCCAGGTCGGAGAGCTGCTCACGGCCGGTGCCGCCGGACGGCTGGTGGATCAGCACGCGGGCGTTCGGCAGGGCCATGCGCTTGCCGGGGGTGCCGGCGGCGAGCAGGACCGCGGCGGCGGAGGCCGCCTGGCCCATGCAGACCGTCTGGATGTCCGGCTTCACGAACTGCATCGTGTCGTAGATCGCCGTCAGCGCCGTGAAGGAACCGCCGGGGCTGTTGATGTAGATCGAGATGTCGCGGTCCGGGTCCATCGACTCCAGGCACAGCAGCTGCGCCATGACGTCGTTGGCGGAGGCGTCGTCGATCTGCACGCCGAGGAAGATCACGCGCTCCTCGAAGAGCTTCGCGTACGGGTCGTACTCGCGCACGCCCTGCGAGGTGCGCTCGACGAAGCGCGGGATGACGTAGCGGTTGTCCACCTGCGGGCCGGAGTAGAGGCCGCTCGCGGAGAAGTTGTTCTGCATCTGGGTGTTCACCATCCTGGTGGCGTTCTGCGGGCTGTCGGCTGTCGGTACTGGCGGTGGGGCGTGATCAGGCCCCGGTGCCGCCGCCGCCCGGCACGTTGGACGCGGCCGAGATGATCTCGTCGATGAGGCCGTACTCCTTGGCCTCCTCGGCGGTGAACCAGCGGTCGCGGTCGCCGTCGCGGATGATCGCCTCGACGGTCTGGCCCGAGTGGAACGCGGTGATCTCGGCCATGCGCTGCTTGGTGCGCAGCAGGTACTGGGCCTGGATCTTGATGTCCGACGCGGTGCCGCCGATGCCGGCGGAGCCCTGGTGCATCAGGATGTCGGTGTTCGGCAGGGCGAAACGCTTGCCCTTGGCGCCACCGGTCAGCAGGAACTGGCCCATGGAGGCGGCCATGCCCATGCCGATGGTGACGACGTCGTTCGGGATGTACTGCATGGTGTCGTAGACCGCCATGCCCGCCGTCACGGAGCCACCCGGGCTGTTGATGTAGAGGTAGATGTCCTTCTCCGGCTCGGCGGCCAGGAGGAGGAGCTGCGCCGTGATCTTGTTGGCGATCTCGTCGTCGACCTGCTGGCCGAGGAAGATGATGCGCTCGCCGAGCAGCCGGTTGTAGACATGGTCGCCGAGGCCGCCACCGATGGACGGCTCACCCGCGGCGTAAGGCATCAGATTCGTCACGTATCCACCTGCTCGTCTCCGACGGCCATGTGCCGTCTCAGCGTCTCGTTCTGGGGCGCGGCCCGGCCGGAGCGGAAAGGTCCGCCGGCGTCCGGGTGGTTCCGGGTACTCCCGTGCCCTCGTATTCATGGACCCTAACGCGCAGGTCGGACAACGCCATCCCGCTTCCTGAACTGTTCGCTGGGAGCGCAAGGTACGAGGGCCGTCCCGGGGCCGCGCGGGGCCGGGCACGGGCCCCTGTGCCGAAGGGCCCGTACGCGGCTGCGCACGGGCCCTTCGGGGCACTGCTCGGGGTACTCCGGCAGAGGCTCGGGAGAGCCTTACTTGGCCTCGTCCTCGGCGGTCTCGGCGTCACCCTCGACGGCGGCCTCGACGGTCTCGGTCACCTGCTCCTCGTCCTCGTCGGACAGGTCGACGACCTCACCGTTGGTGTCGGTGACCTTGGCGGCCTCGACGACGACCGCGAGGGCCTTGCCGCGGGCGACCTCGCCGACCAGCATCGGGACCTGGCCACCCTCGACGACGGCCTGGGCGAACTGGTCGGGGGACATGCCGGAGGAGGCGGCGCGGCGCATGAGGTGCTCGGTGAGCTCCTCCTGGTTGACGCCCAGCTTCTCCTTGTTGACCAGCGCGTCGAGGACGAACTGGGTCTTGATGCCCTTGACCGCCTGCTCCTTGGTCTCGGCGTCGAACTCCTCGACCGTCTTGCCCTGGAACTCCAGGTACTTCTCGATGGTCAGGCCCATCTGGCCGAGCTGGTGGTGCTCCAGGTTGTGCTTGCGGGTGTTGACCTCGTCCTCGAGCAGCTTCTCGGGGATCGGCACCTCGACGAGCTCCAGCAGCTTCTCCAGGACGCGCTCCTGGGCCTGCGTGGCCTGGTCGTACTGCTTCATGTTCTCGAGGCGCTTGCGGCTGTCGGCCTTGAGGTCCTCGATGGTGTCGAACTCGCTCGCCAGCTGCGCGAACTCGTCGTCCAGCTCGGGGAGCTCACGGGCGGAGACCTTGGTGACCTTGACGGTGACTTCGGCGTCCTTGCCCTCGGCGGAGCCGCCCTTCAGCTGGGAGGTGAAGGTGGCCTCGCCACCGGCCTCCAGGCCCGTCACGGCCTCGTCGATGCCCTCGAGCAGCTCACCCGAGCCGATGGTGTACGAGACGTCGGAGGCGACGCCGTCGGGCAGCACCTCGCCGTCGACCTTGGCCTCGAGGTCGATGGTGACGACGTCACCCTCGGCGGCGGCGCGCTCGACGTCCTTGGTGGACGCGAAGCGGCTGCGCAGCTGCTCGACCGACTTCTCGACGTCCTCGTCCGAGACCTCGACCGCGTCGACCTCGACCTCGATGCCGGAGTAGTCCGGGATCTCGATCTCGGGACGCACGTCGACCTCGGCGGTGAAGGCCAGCAGCTCGCCGTCCTTCAGCTCGGTGATGTCGACCTCGGGCTGGCCCAGCGGGTTCAGGTCGGCCTCGTTGACGGCCTCGGTGTAGAACTTCGGGAGGGCGTCGTTGACGGCCTCCTCCAGCACCGCACCGCGGCCGAAGCGCTGGTCGATGACGCGGGCAGGGATCTTGCCCTTGCGGAAGCCCTTCACCGTGACCTGCTGGTTGATCTTCTTGTACGCCGCGTCGAGGCTGTCCTTGAGCTCCTCGAAGGGCACCTCAACAGTGAGCCGAACCCGAGTCGGGTTCAGGGTCTCCACGGCGCTCTTCACGGTTTGGTCTCCTTGTGGCTGACTGCTGGGGTCTCTGCTGTCGCTGTGATTCAGCGGTTCAGCGGATCGGGCCCGGTACATCAGACACACGGGCACGCAGCTTGCATAGTAACCGCAAGCGGCAATCAGCCCACAACGCGATCTTGCAAACGAGATCATGTGGTCGGGGTGGCCGGATTCGAACCGACGACCTTCCGCTCCCAAAGCGGACGCGCTACCAAGCTGCGCCACACCCCGTCGGTGCGACACGTAGGGTACATGCCCGGAGACGCTCCGATGCACGGAGTTTCCCGACCGGTTTTCGACGGCTGCGCGCGCCGGGCCCGAATGTGGTGTGCGCGGGCGCTGAACGACCCGCTAGGATGCTGTCCGTGCCAAGGTCCCCGCGACCTGCGGCACGTGCGTTGCGGGTGTAGCTCAATGGTAGAGCACTAGTCTTCCAAACTAGCTACGCGGGTTCGATTCCCGTCACCCGCTCCAGACGGCTCAGGGCCAGGTCAGAGGATGTTTCCTCCGCCTGGCCCTGATGCGTTTCTGGGGTCTGCGATCAGCCCTCCGTGTCCCCCGCGTGCCCCTTCCTCTCCCCCGTGCCCCGTCGGCCCTTCTGCACGAGCCCGCTCAGCGCGTCGGCGATCAGCCGGTCCCGGTCGGCACTGGCGTGCTGATAGATCAGCGCGGCGCGGGCGGTGCTGTGGCCCATGCGCGCCATCAGCTCGCGGGTGCTGGCCCCGGTCGAGGCGGCGAGCGTGTTCCCGGTGTGCCGGAGATCGTGGAAGTGCAGCCCCTTGATCCCCGCCTTCCGACAGGCCTTGTGCCAGAGCAGGTTGAAGTGGTTCCGGCGCGGAGTCGCCCCCTTGGCACCGACGAAGACACGCCCATCGGCACCTGGCTCGGCGTACTTCTCCAGGTGGTCGCGGATCTCCTGAACGATGACGCTGGGGATGGAGACCGTCCTCTTACCCGCAGCACTCTTGGGCGCCTTGATCTCCCGCTGCCCGTCCTGCAGCTCGGCGACAGCCCGGCGGACGCGGAGGGTGCCGTGATCCAGGTCGATGTCCCGACGGTGCAACCCGATCAGCTCGCCCCAGCGCAGGCCGAGGAATCCGGCCATCAGGACCAGCACCCGGAATCGGGGCTGGACGGCACCGGCCAGGGCGTAGACCTCCTGGACTGTCGCGGTCGGCCGCTCCGGCGTGTGCACGGTGCTGGCGCCCTTGATCTGGCACGGGTTCCGCCTGATCAACTGGTCGGACAAGGCCGTCCCAAGAATCGCCCGCAGCAGGGCGTAGGCCTTGGCCACGGTGGTGGGTCCGGTGCCGGCGGCGAGCTTGTCGGCACGCCAGCGCCGAACGAGTGGGGCCGAGATGTCCGCGACGTTGACGGCCCCGAACGCGGGCTCCAGGTGGTGCTTGAGGAGCGAGCCGTAGAGCTGCCGGGTGGTGCTGGTCAGCTCCCGTTCCTTGATCCAGGCGACGGCGTACGGACCGAAGGCGACCTTCCCGGCTTCAGGGTCGTGCCAGTCCCCCCGCCTCATTTCGGTCTGCTTGTCGGCCAGCCAGTCGTCCGCGTCCCGCTTGGTCCGGAAGGTCTCCGGCGCAGGTCGGAGCTGCCCGTCCGGGCCGACGTACCGGGCCTGATACCTGCCAGAAGGCAGCTTGCGGACCCGTCCGAACTGACGACGCTTTCCAGCCATCAGGCAGCCACCCCCAGACGGCGCCGACGCGGCTCGACGGTGTGGGCGGCGAGGTAGTCGCGCACCGCACTCTCCGGGATCCGCACGTGTCGACCCACCTTCACGTAGGTGATCCGCCGCTCTTCGACGAGCCGCCGCGGGAACCGGACGGTGGTGCCGAGCAGTTCGGCGACCTGGACGACGCTGAGATAGCGCTCATTCATGCTGCTCTCCTTGCAGGGCTTCCCGAGCGGTCTGGCGGTTCAGCTGGATGTCGCGGGCGATGGTGGCGGCGAGTACCGACTCCCCCGGGCTGTGTCCGTGGCCGGCGTACTGCCAGGAGGCGAGGACAAGCACGCTGTCCGGCTCGACGTCGACCAGGCCGCGGGCTTCCCGCTCCTGCGCAGCGCGGTAGTCGGCGCGGGTCTGGCGGAGGGCGCCGAGGGTCGTGGAGTACTGGCGGGACTTAGTCGAGAAGTGGCCCCGGAAGCCGAGCATGTGCGACCAGGCGGCGAGGCGGCGGTCTGGGTAGAGCGGGTCGAGGTCGAGGCAGGCCCCGATCAGGCGCGCAGCGTGGTCGGGGACGTCGAGGAGGACCAAGGCCTCACGGTTGCCGATCCGGCGGTCGAGGGTGCCGGTGTTCTCCGCGGCTTTCGTCGCGTACTTGGCCACGTACGAGGCCACCGCCTGCTCCGTGATGTCGGAGCCGTCCCCGAAGGCCTTGATCGGGCGGACGTCGAGCTGGGTGCCCCAGCGGAAAGTTCGGGCGGGCTGGTCGGCCGCGGCCGGGACAGTGATCGAGGTGTAGGCGTGGGCGACCGCAGACCGGATCGAGCGGTCAAGGAGTTCGGTGCTGGCCCAGGCAGGCGGAGGGTCAAGCGGGCCGGCCGGGCCATCGATACGGATGACCGCGTGGAAGTGGATGGCCCCGCGCTTCTGGAACTCGGCGACCTTGCCGTAGGAGATCCGAGCCTCCTCCTTCAGCTCCCGTTGGGTCAGTCCGGCGTACGCGGCGATCTCGCGGCGCAGGCGGGTCGTGAAGCGCTGCCAGAGCTGCCCTGCGTGGTTATTGAAGAGGACGGCGGCGGCGTAGTCGTAGGTGGTCGGGTCGAGGGCGGTGCCGAGTTCGGCATCGTGCTCCTGGTGGTGCTGGCCGCAGCGGCATGGACGGCCGGCAGGACGGTTGTGGACCGGGCCGAACGACGGGGCGGTGAGGGTGGCGAAGACGCGGGGGTGTTCGCGGACGGTGGCGGGGATGTCGCGGCGGTCGTCCCCAGCAAGTCCGGCCCGGATGAGGTGGTACGTGTCTCCGGCGTAGGTCCAGGCGCATGCCGGGCAGCGAGAGGCTCGACGGTTGCCGCAGGCGATCCGGAGGCGAGCGCCGGGCTCGTTCTCGGTGGAGTAGCGGTGCAGGATTTCGCCGGAGGTCCTGTCCTTGGCGACGGTCCAGCCGGTGATGTGGATCGGGTCGGAGCAACCGCCCGTGCGGTGGATCTGGTCTTCCCAGCGTCCGTAACCGGTAGCCCCAGCCACCCTCAGCATGTCGCCGAGGGTGGCCAGGTCCAGGCCCGCGAGGGTCGCGGTGTTGGTCACGCCGCCACCGTCCGGCGGGGACGGCGGGTGAAGCGACGGATCCCGGTGCCGTGGCATGCAGGGCAGTGCGCGGTGATCGTGCGGAGGCAGCCGGAGCGGTCGCGGCAGCCGAGGGTGACGGCGACGGAGGAGTGCCCGTCGCAGTTCGGGCAGAGCTCTGCCCAGGCGTGCTGGTTCATGATGGTGCTTCCTTCCGGGTCGTTGGATCGGGCGGGAGGGAGCCGCCGGGACGGCGGAAACTTGGCGGTTGAGGCCGTCCCGGGGCCGGTCAACGGCTCTTGAACTCCTGGCGCAGGGCGCGGACGAGGAAGAGCAGGACGACGGCACTGACGGACAGGGCGACGGCGGTGACCGCGACGGCCAGGAGCAGCGAGACGGCGACCGAGGCCAGCGCGAGGACTCCGGCGACTCCGCCGGCGGCGAGGGCGAGCGCGGTACCGGGCGAGTTCTGGACCAGGCCCCCGAAGGCGCTCGCAGACTTCGCGGGGACGGGAGCCGGACCGGACTCCGAGTACTCGACGGGTGCCCGGGTCGGGCGGATGGTCGCCGGGGTGTAGGTGTCGGGGCTGGGGTACTTGGGCTTGAACATGGCCGTTCACCTTCCGGGGCGGGCTACTTATTGATCGCGGTGTCGATGGCGGGGGCGAGGAAGCTGTCCGCGAGGAGGAAGCCGCCGACGAGGATCACGGCGACGAGCCAGAGCGGCGGGCGGAAGAGCTTGTAGCCGAGGACACCGACGACCAGCAGGGCGAACCAGAGCGGGACATCCATGGCGTTGGCCTTTCGGTCAGCTGACGCGGCAGCGGTGGGAGCGGGCGGCGAGCTGGGCGGCGGTCGAGGAGCTGTAGTCCGAGGACCAGCCGCAGCCATCAGTGGTGCAGACGGCCGTGTCCTTGTTGCGGCCGCGGCGGTCGCGGTAGGTGCCGATCTGGACGGGGCCGATCTTCATGAGCGAGCGGAAGTTGATCCGGGCGGGCATGGGATCTCCTGTCAGGCGAGCTGGGCGGCGATGGCCTCGGCCATCGGGGACGGGACGCCGAGTCGGGCACGCAGGGTCTCGGCGTCGATCTCCGAGCCGGTACGGGTGCGGTGGTCGGCGGCGATCTTCCGGGCGTGTGCGACGAGAGCGGGCGGGACGGTGGGCGCCGGAGCAGGAGCGGGCAAGGCGGGGAGCTGTTCAGCCTGTACGCCGGGTTCTGTCTCCCGCTCGACCACGGGCACAGGCGCCGGGTCAGGAACGGGCTCCGGCGCGCTGGGCGACGTAGGCCGGTGGACCAGGAGCGTCCCGCCGAGGAAGGCGAGTGCTGGCCATCCGGCGACAAGGATGCGGAGCCAGTCCGGGACGTCGCGGAGGTCGAGGAGGCCGGCGGTCGCGACGTTCGCACCGAGCGAGGCCGCGAGGGCTACGGCGAACCAGGACCAGGCCGACCGCGCGGGTTCTCCCGCGTCCCGCAGGGAGCGGAGGCGGTGCCAGGCGGCGACGAGGAGCAGGTCCACGCTGACCGGGTAGGCCCAGGCCTTCCAGCCGTCCTGTCCGGCGGCTTCCGCGAGGTCGTGAAGGTGGGCGAAGGAGAGGGCTCCGGCGATGACGGCCTGGACGAGGACGGCATCCGGCCGAACCAGGCGGGTCATGGTCTTCACCTCCTTTCAGGCATGGGTGGGGTAGGGACCTGGCGCGATGAGGCCGCGCCGACCGGGTGAGGCGAGTGGTCAGAAGGCAGGTGCCGAGGCGGTTTTCGGCTGGACCTTGCCGATGAGGGCGCGTACCGGGAGCGTGGGCCGGAAGGGCTCCAGCTCTGGGATGCTCGGGGTGCGGTGCGCGTGGGCGTTGCAGGTGTTCACGGCCTGGCGGAGCGTGGTGTGCGGGGCCCGGATACGGGACCAGCCGCCCGAGGAGTCGCCGGCTACAGCGGTGCCGGGGCGGTCCTTGTCGATCTGGACGGCTGCGAGGACGGCGTCCGGGGAGATGTCCCCAAAGGCCATGTTCGCCGAGGTCTCGTCATTGACGCGGTGGGCAGTACGGCCGGTGAGCTGGGCCCGGAGCATGGTGATGCCTTTGCCGAGTTCGGAGCCGAAGCGCTGCCCGCAGATCTCCAGGTGGATGCCGGCGGCGCGGCCGAGCTGGGCGAGGCGGACGAGGTCGGTGACGATCCGGTCCCGCCGGGCCTCCTCAGCCTTGCCCGCAGCGAGGGCGAGCTCCGCGACCTCATCCACGAGGAGTACGACAGGTACGGGACGAAGGTGCGCGGGCAGGTCCCAGATGTCGGCAGTGATCTCCGCGTCCGGCAGGTCGATGCTGATCCGCTGCTCGGTCCGGATGACCAGATAGACACGGCCCATGTACTGGACGAGCGCGGCCAGCAGTTCCGCCGCATCGTCCGGGTTGTCTGCCAGGGCTGTGAACCGTCGTGCCATCGGCGAGAGTTCCACGCCGTTCTTGCAGTCGATGCCGACGAGGGCGACGTTCTGCGAGGCCAGGCCGGAGACGAGCGTGCGCTGATAGACGGACTTCCCGGACTTGGTCGCGCCGACGTTCAGAGCGTGCGGGACCTGCCGGTAGTCCCGGTGATGGATCTGCCCGTCCTCTCGCAGGGCCACCGGCACCCGAAGCGGTTCATCGGGCACGGCCGTCGGCATGCGGACCCGCTTGAGCACGTCGTATCCGGTCATCCGCAGCTCGACGACGCCGGAACGGATCTCGCGCGAGACGACGTTGTGAACGGCGAAGGAGTGCCGGAGCCTGTCGGATGAGGCGGAGAAGTCGAACGCATCCTGTCCGGGCCGGAGTTTCAGCCGTAGAACCAGGCCTGTCGCGGTAGGCCGCAGCCGCAGGATGCGCGGCGAGCGAGCCTCGGGAACTGGGCGGTTGGCGAACCGGGCGAGCGCCAGTCGCCAGCGGGAGGGCGGGACGGTGAGCCCGCAGGCGTCCATCACCGAGCGGTAGCGGATCAGGACGCGGACCGTCGCGAAGGTCACCCCGAAGGTCATCCAGTACCAAGTGGGCCGCTGCCAGCGCAGTACGAGCGCCAGGACGAGGACCACCAGCAGCGTGACCCATAAGGCGTTCATACTCAGCTCACCTTGGCGGCGAGCGAGGTGACGGCAACGGCACGGAAGCTGATCCCGTGGCGCTTCTGGCCGTTGAACTCGTTCTCCCACGGGCGAGCGACGAGGCCGGTCAGCGCGACCGGGGTACCCATGACCAGCTCACCCGAGATGCCGGGCGCCGGCACAACCACCGACAGGACCTCTGCCTCGCCGTTCGCGGCGAACAGCACGTCCACGGTCATCATCTGGGACCCGGTCTCGGGGTCCGTGGCGATCTCACCGGTCAGACGGTCCTTGATCTTCACGGCCGGAGGCTGGGCCACCATCACTAGGGCAGCCGAGGTGTCGACGGGAATCTGACGCACAGCAGATCACTCCTCTATAGATGCGGAACTCCGTCACTCATGTATAGGAGTGACATGAAGAAGAGTGCCCGACTCCTATACATGAGTCAACCCGCTACGAAGAGAAACTCGCAGCGGGTCGTGGGGAGTTGAGCGAGCGTCAGTCGCGCGCAGGGATCCGGTACTCGAAGACGAACTGATCAGCGGCCATGAGCGTGTCACACACCTCGACCACACGGCCTTCCTCCGTGACCGCGTCCCGGAGCAGGTGAACTACCGGGGCACCGGGGGTCAGCGACAGCTCGGTCGCCTCGGCCTTGGCCGCCGGCCGAGCCTGGAGCGTCTCCACGTACTCGGCGAAGACGTGCCCGTGGTCCTCCAGCCGTGCATAGATGCCGCCGGGGCCGGGATTCTCAGCGAAGAGCTCCGGGATGTCCTTCACAACGTCCCAGGGCAGGTACGAGGTAGCCGTCTCCACAGGCGTGCCGTTCCGGAAGTACAGCCGACGCCGGGCCAGTACCTGAGTCCCCGCGGTTACCCCGAGCCGCGTCGCGATCTCCTCCGGCGCCTCCATGGGCCCGATGAACAGCACGCTCACCTTGGCTTCGGCCCCAGACTGCGCGGACTCTGCGAGGTACGCGGCCCTGCCCTCCTGCCGATGCGTACGCCGGAAGCGGTCCGAAGACCGGTGCCGCACGGGCGGCCGAGCCTTCACCATGGAGCCCTTGCCGTGCCGGGTCTCCACGAGCCCACTGGCCCGAACCTCCACCATGGCCTTGCGGATCGTCCCGCCCGCGACGCCGTAGCGTTCCACGAGATTCGACTCACTCGGCACCATGTCGCCGGCCTTCAGCACCCCGGCCCGGATCTGCTGAACGATGTCGTCGGCGATCTGCACGTAGCGCGGCACAGCCCCTCGGCCACCTCCTGCTGCGGTTCCCATAGTCCTTCTCTTCCTCCTATGCTCATGTACATGAGTACGGGTTTCCCGCAGGCCAAGTCAACGCCACTGCACTCCGTGTCCGTAGCCGGGGCGGTGGTGCGCGAGGACGGCCGACTCCTGGCGATCCGCCGCGCGGACAACGGGACTTGGGAACTGCCGGGCGGAGTCCTCGAACTCACCGAGTCTCCGGAGGCCGGCGTCCGGCGCGAGGTCTTGGAGGAGACGGGCATCCACGTTGAGGTGGACGAGCTGACCGGGGTCTACAAGAACACGTCGCGCGGCATCGTCGCTCTGGTCTTCCGCTGCAAGCCGTCCGGCGGGACCGAGCGCACCTCGGAGGAATCGACCGCGGTCGCATGGCTCACCCCGGAGGAGGTCACCGCCCAGATGTCCGAGGTCTACGCAATCCGCCTCCTGGACGCCCTGGACGACGCAGGCCCCCACGTCCGCAGCCACGACGGCCGCCAGCTAGTCACGTCATGACCCGCGAGGAAGCCATCCGTCTGGTCCAGCTCCTCATGGACGGCGGCACCGCGAGCGAGGCCGAGGGTGACGCGATCGTCGAAGCCCTGAAACTGGGCCTGCGGTGCCCGCACCTCAGTGACTACATCTTCTACCCAGGCCCCGGGCAGGACCCTTCCGCCGAGCAGGTCGTCGAAAGAGCCATGGCCTACCGTCCAATCGCTCTCTGAGCCCGAGGCCATGCGGTAAGAGTTTCCCTACTTCATCAAGGGCGCTTCCGCCGCCAAGGCGGCGTCGCGCGCCCGTCGCCCCGGGCCTGCGCTCCTGTCTCCGCCCCGCTCCTGCCCGGACCGCCGGCCGCGCGCCACACGGGCTTGGGTTTGATGGCATGAGCCGAGGCCGATCTGTCGGCCACCCGTCAATACATATGCCTCCGGCGGGGGCGCTCAGGCTCCGGGATGACCGGGGCCAGTTATGCGGCTGCAGGCCGGTGCGTGGTTCGGGTGGGGAGCTGTCATCCCGTCTGCCGTCGACCCAGGCAAGCCATAGCAGACCAGGCTTCTGGGGCCCAGGTCGTTCGTCCAGCAGGGCGCTCCACCTGGGCCCCAGAAGCCTGCCCCGCTATCACTCCGTGTGGGCCGACGGCAGACGGGATGACAGCGGCACGGCGCTTATGCTCCGCACCGTTCAGGCGTCCTGGCCTCTTTCCACAAGAGACAGAGTCAACCCGGCCCCACTCACCACGAGCCCTACCACCCCGGCAACTCCGGAAGAGAGAGTAAGACTGGTCACCACCAAGCCACCCGATTTATCAACATCCACCCCGAGCCCAATTGTGGCTGTGACCAAAATCGTCAGCAGCATTACAGCAGTGGCAAGCAGGATTTTACTAACGCCAGTTCGAGCCTCAGCAAGACCCGCCTCACGCCGACGATCTTCTGGGCTATTGGTCGCGCGTCGGCCGAAGGCAGCCAGGATGGCAACGGCGGCCAAAGTGAACCCCAGCAGCCCGCTGGAAGACCCCGTCAAAGACGTGTAGATCTCTTTTCTCTTGTCTGCAGATACCGCCTCTAGTAGAAACGGGCTCGACGCACGCCAGTGCGCAAAAACGAGCGCAGCCTCAAGCAAGACGAAGACGAGTATCGGAATTACCCAAAGATGTTTATCCAGCCACCTAAAAGGCGCCATAGCTCCCCCCAAGCTTGCCGCGCTCACCCGCCACGCATCTTCTCCCCCCGCACTGCGGAGGCGATCTTCCCGTCGCGCAGAAATCCCTTATACGCTTGATCAAGTTCCAGGAACACATCGGACGGCTCCGGCATGGAAGAGACCGCAGAACTCTGGCGGACCTCCACTTGGACCTGAAGCCTCTCCTGAAGCAGGTTGATCGTTTCCACTCGGCCGGAGGCTCGACTTCGACCTCGGATGATCATATTGCTGACGAAGTCGTCTGCCTGCTCCGCCAACGAGAAGATCTGCTCCTCGGTTTCATTGTCAAGGTATCGATCCCGGGGGCCATACCTACCCATCCCGAGAGTGAAACGAACAGAGGGGGCTCTCTCCCCAAAACTTGCCGGGATAAGGGTCCCAAAGGTTCCACCACCCGAGGCGACGTCCCCACGCCTGGTCATGGCAACCTCAACGGAACGCATCTGCCCTTCCATCGCCTTGAGTTTATCCAGCATGTCTTCGCGATAAAGGGCATCGAACTTTACGTGCGAGTTCAGCTTGCGACGCAAGAATGCCGAAAGACGAGAAATGCGGGGCACATTTTTCGCATAGTCATGCGCACATGTTCCATCCGGCCAGATTGAAACATGACTGACGTCGGCGGGATACTCACTATCCCTGAGAGAAATCGGACTAACGCTACCCTGACTGTCCCACTTGAAGGGTCGATCGTCCGCACCACGCAGTGCAAAAAGCCTCAGATTGGTGGGCTCGGTACCAACCCCGACGTCCATGACTTCTACCGCTGTGACAGCATCACCGGTATCCAAGATCGCGAATTCGCTGTCAGTTGAGATCGCAGCCACCAAGGAGGCGGCGACTTGATTCGGCACGAACTCCGGCTTGCCTGCAAGGGAAGCCCAGCGGTGGAATATCAGACTACGCTTCAACATGGCGTCATGCTAGCCCTTCGGTGATCTCTCGACTACCGTCTGTTGGATGGACCTACCGACCTCCCCTACCTCCAGTATGAGCCGGGGGTATGACAACGGATCAGCCTGATCCACCTGTTGGCCAAGGTGGCAAGGACCAAGAGCCTCGTAGTCGAGAACGGAGTCGGGGAACCGCGAGAGCCACGACAGCACCGAACCGGACATCCCGTGAACGCCCCTTCAGATCGCCGGTCTGCGGCCTAACTATGGACCGGCGGTGCAGGGCAACCTGTCTCTGGGCTTCTGAACTGCAGAAACGCGTGAAACGCACGGGCCTCCGGAGCCGTATGCGCCGGAGCGGCCCCTGACTTGGTCTGGGGCCGCTCCGTTGTTATGCATGCTCTTGCTAGGTGAGGTGCGCCAACGGTCCTTCGTGACCGGAGTGGGCTGGTCGCAGGAGGCGGTGGCCGCGGCTGGTTGCTACTCGGACCGCGTCCCGGAGTGCGCCGGTCAGGTCCGTGGCCAGGAGACGGAGTTCCTCCGGATCCGAGTCCACGTCGGCGATTACTTCCAGGGCGTGGGCCAGGAGCTCCGCTCCCAAATTGAGTTGGGCCTCTTCAGCCCTGTCGGCCAGGCGGGACAGGTAGCCGGCGGCGCCGTCGGCGCTCAGGTAGCAGGGCTTGTCGTCGGGGTCCGACCATGGGAGGAGGCGCAATTCGTTGCTTGTGGTCATGCCCTTGGGGTCCTCTCCTCGATGTTGAGGCGGGTGGTGAAGAGTGCGTCTGCCCTGTCGCCGGGGAGAAGCAGGAGGGCGGCCTCGACCACTCGGCCGGTGGTGTCGGTGGCCACGCGTGTGAGCGAGAGGACTGCCAGAGATGTGCTGATTCGGAGGGCCGTTGCCTCTTCCTGGGTGGGGAGGCGGGCGCTGAGTCGCTCTTGGACTTCGGCCAGCGTTGGGCGGGGGTCTACCAAGCGTGCTGCTATCTGCTCAGGCAATGGCGTGGCCGCCGGTGCGTCGGCCGACGCCAGGTCACGAGGGACGTAGACGCGGGCCAGGCTGTGTGGCGTCTTGCCTTCGTGGGCGATGTGGAGGACTTCGGTCAGGGGGCTGCGGGGTGGGACGTTCAGGAGGGTGGGCAGGTGGCTGTGCGCCTCGATGTTCGTGGTGCGGGTGGTCACTCGTAAGGGAGCGGAGAAGGTGGTCCAGGTAGTCGGGTCGGCCATTCCGCCGCGGTACGTGATCCTGGGGAGGGGGCGGCGGACGAAGTTGCCGTTGCCGTGGATCTTCTCGACCAGGCCTTCGCCTTGGAGGAGGGCCAGGGCGCTTCGCAGGGTTGGCGTGCTGACCGTGTAGCGGGTGGCGAGTTGGGCCTCGGAGGGGAGGCGCTCGCCGGCCTTGAAGCGGCCTGTCGAGATCTGGTGGCGGAGGTCATCGGCGATGGCGTCTCGGCGAGAGGGCACGGGGCGGGTCACCACTTCCTCGTCATTCGGAGGGCGATGAGGCGGCTCTGCGCGTGCATCGTCAGAACTTCGCCCGACTCGAAGAACAGGCGCTTGGCACCTGCGCGCAGCTGGACGAGGTCGGCGACTCGGCACGGTTGGCCGCCGATCTGAATGACGTCCCCGCGCCGCACGGTGAGCGAAGTGATTTCAATGCTGGCAGCGAGTGAGCCGCTCGGAGTCCAGGCCATCACTGGTTCGCCTGCCGCGGGTCCGGAGTTTCGGCTGGGGCGTGGCAGGAGCAGTCGCAGGCCTCGTAGATCACCGGGATGCCGACGGGGGCGATGGCGGGGGACGACTGAGCGCACTCGGGGTGGGTGCCGATCGCGCACGAGCTTGAGCGGTAGGCAGTCGTCGTGGGTTGGGGTGTGGGGAGGTGTCGCCCACTGGTGCGGGCCGAGGTGGGGCCCATACGGTTGTACACGCTGATCAGCTCCTATCGCTGATGGCCAGGTCCCCGGACGTCGCCCGTCGCGGGGACCGCTTCGTTTACGGCGGCCCAGAGGGTGCGGCCGGTCAAGCTGCTGGCGAGGAGACCGAATCGGTTGGCCTCCGCCAGCACGTCCAGGACCTCCCGCCACGATTCGGCGGGCAGCGCTTCCGGTACCTCCGCTTCGATCGAGGTGTAGGTGGCGTGCGGCTCCACTCGTGTGGTCAGCCCGAGGGCTGAGAGTCGGGTGGCGAGGTCCTTGGCCCTTGCTTCCGAAGCGGGCACCGAGGGCCTCCGTCGCCGAGTGAACACGTTGAGTGAAGCTGGTTAACTAGATTAGAGCTAGTGGACTAGATTTTCCACATGCCTGAGCAGCCGCCTTATCTCCGCATCGCCGACGTCCTGCGGCAGCGAATCGCGGAGCACGAGTGGACCGCCGGCGATCGGCTGCCGTCGCGTGCCCAGATCGCCGAGGAGTGCGGTGTCGGCGAGAACGTGGTTCGCCGGGCGCAGGAGTTGCTGATTTCTCAGGGTGTGCTGGAGGGGCGAGCGGGGTCGGGGACCTATGTCGCGGAGCCTCGGCGGCGTGTGCGGGTTGTTCGGTCCTCGGCGCGGGAGCAGCCCGGCGGTTCGCCGTTTCGGGCGGACATGCAGGCCTTGGGCAAGCAGGGCAACTGGGAGAGCCGGACCGAGGCGAAGGTGCCGGCACCGGGCGAGATCGCTTCGCGGCTCGGGATTGCCGAGGGCGAGCTGTGCGTCCGGACCGTTTACGAGTTCCTCGCTGATGGTCGGCCAGTGCAGTTGTCGACGAGTTGGGAGCCGTACGAGCTCACCGCCGGCACGCTCGTTGTGCTGCCGGAAGGTGGGCCGCACGCGGGGGTTGGCGTCGTGAACCGGATGGCCGCGATCGGGATCACCGTCAGCCATGCCGTGGAGCAACCAGAGCCGCGGCAGGCGACCGCCGAGGAGGCATCACTCCTCGGGATCCAGAAGGCCGCTCTGGTTACCCACATCCGGCGGACGTACTACAGCGACCAGGGGCAGCCCGTGGAGACTGCGGACGTCGTCATTCCCGCCGCGCTGTGCGAGATCGTCTACGAGATCCCTGTCAGTCGCTAGAGCGGCCAGCAGAGCAGAGGGAGACGTGGACGGCCTTGAGGCGGCTCAGGGCGACGTCTGAGCCCGCTGGTCGGACTCCTGCGCTGGGCGCTTGTCGGGCCGCCGCATGCCGATGCAGGCCACCAGTGCGCCGCCGTCTTCGGTGAGGAAGAACCTGAAGAGCCACGAGTCATCGGAGTCTCTGACAATCCCGCAGAGGATCGGCTGGGCGCGCTCGCCGAGGATCTGCACCGCCCGCTCCACCCCCAGGGTTTCCACGCCCCTCCACCGCATGCCTGGAAGTCGCTTCGTCAGGACGCGTGCGTGGACCTCTGAGGACCTAATCCAGTCCTCCGTGACGACGTACTCGCCGCCGTCAGCGAGGGCCGCCAGAGCAGCCTTGGAAGCCGCGTCGTCGCCTGCCAGCAGCCGCATCAACTCGTGTCGTTCCATCGTCCCTCCCTGGCTGGCATCCTGCGATGCGGCAGCGGTGTGTCACAACCGCGTTTAGCGCTCGCTACCGCTGCCCCAGGGCGCAGAAGGCCGTGTCCCCCGCGTGCCCGGATGGGAGGGCTTCTGGGGGGAGCCTCGGGGAATGGCGGGGTGGTGGGCGGGGGCGTGCAGGTCAGGGGGTTGGCTGGTGAGCCGGGAAGTGCGTACGCGATCTTCCAAACTAGCTACGCGGGTTCGATTCCCGTCACCCGCTCAGAATGGCTCAGGGCCAGGTCAGAGGATGTTTCCTCGACCTGGCCCTGATGCGTTCCCGGGGTGTGAAGTGGCCCCGTCGTGGGGGGCTGGGATAGTGGGGGGAGAGGTTCGGATTCGGGTGGGAGTCGTTCGCTCCCGCGCTGTGGCGGCCGGTGGCGGGCCTGTTGGCGGTGTTCATCGGCGCGCTGGGCCTCGGCACCATTTCCGCCCATGGCGGGCGTGTTCCGGCCGGCCGGGCGAGAGCGCCGGGGCCGGTCAAGACCATTACTGAACCGTGAGAGGGGTGGCCATGTCGTTCACCCGTTCCCGCCGTACCCGGGCAGCAGCGGTCGGCGCCGCCTGTGCCCTGTTCGCCGTCGTCGGCGTCACCAGTACCAGCGCCGCGCCCGTGTCCCGGACCGCCGCCGTGTCGGCCGTGACGGCCGAGGCGACGGAAGTCCACATCAAGGACTTCAAGTTCGACCCCGCGACCCTGACGGTGAAACCCGGCACGAAGGTCACCGTGGTCAACGAGGACTCGGCTCCGCACACCCTGACCGCCTCGAACGGCTCCTTCGACACCGGCACCATCAAGGCGGGCGCCACCGGCAGCTTCACCGCGCCGTCCGGGCTGGGCACGTACCCCTTCGTCTGTTCCTTCCACCCGCAGATGACGGGAACGCTCACCGTCAAGTGACGTCGCGCGGTCTCCGGCCATCGGATCCGGTGGCCGGGGGCCGAGGGCCGTTTCGCGGGGGCTCTACAGCTTGATGTTCGCGATCATCGTCGCCAGGGAGTTCAGGAAGCGGTTCACGTCGTCCGCGATCGAGCTCGACGCGAGGAAGAAGCCGAAGAGGGCGGCGACGATGGCAGGGCCCGGCTTGATGTGGTTGCCGCGGATCAGCACCACCAGGATGACCGCCAACAGAACCACCACTGACAGCGAAATGGCCACTACTGATCACACCTTCGGTCGTCCCCTGGTCGGCCCGGGGCGCACGGCCAAGCACACCCCCACATGGACCATCCTCCCACCAACCGGCCCCGCCTATCCGCCCCGTGACGAATCACCATCGTTCCGTTTGTGGGGTCAGGGAGCGGTGAGGCCGAGGAGGGAGCGGACATAGGCGTACTTCACGGACAGACGGTCGCGGGTGGCGGCGTCCAGGACGGCGAGGCGGGCCGGGTCCGCGTTGTGGGCGAGGTCCGCTTCCTTCACCAGCAGGGCGCCGGGGGTGGCCAGGATGCGGGCCGCGTACTGCTCGACCGGCTCGCCGGGGCGCTTGGTGACCGCGAGGACCATGTCCTTCACCGACTGCGGGAGGGCGGCGGAATCCAGCCAGGTGAGGCTGAGGGCCTCGTCCTCGATCGAGTCGTGCAGCCAGGCCGCCGCCTGCTGTTCGGGGCTGCCGCCGCGTATCCGGACGCCCTCGGCCACGGCCGCGAGGTGCTCCGCGTACGGCCGGCCGGCCTTGTCGGTCTGGCCCTCGTGCGCGGTGCGCGCGAGGGCCTCGATCTCGAGGAGGGTCAGGGGCGCCGCCGTCATGTGAGCTCCTTCGCTGCCGTACGGAGGGCCTCGGCGGCCCGGCGCACATCCGCGTGCGTGGTGCGCCAGTTGGAGAACGCGGCGCGCAGGGCGGGGGTTCCCGCGTGGACGGTCGGGGTGAGGAAGACCTCGGAGGCGACCGCTTCCCGGAGTGCCGTGAGGCGGGCCTGGGTGGGGGCCTCGGCGAGGGTGAAGCAGACGACGTTGAGGCGGACCGGGGCGAGGAGCCGGAAGGAGGGGTCCGCAGAGAGCTGCCCGGCCAGGTCCCTAGCGCAGGCGACGTCGCGTTCGACGATCTCGCGGTGACCGCGGCGGCCGTAGGCGCGGAGCGTGAACCAGGCGGCGAGGGCCCGCAGCCGGTGCGAGTTCTCCGGAGTGAGGTGCACGAGGTCGGGGTCTTCGCCGAGGGGGCCCAGGTAGGCGGCGGAGTTGGCGAAGACACGGGTCTGGAGGTCGCGGCGGCGGGTGAACTGGACGGCGCTGTCGTAGGGGACGTTGAGCCACTTGTGGAGGTCGACGCAGACGGAGTCGGAGGCGTCGAGACCGTCGGTGAGATGGGCGTGGTCCGGCGAGAGGGCGGCGAACGCGCCGAAGGCGGCGTCGGTGTGGAGCCAGAAGTCGTGCCGTTCGCGCAGGGCGGCGATCGCGCGGAGGTCGTCGAAGTCGACGGTGTTGACGGTGCCCGCGTTGGCCACGACCACGGCCGGGCCGGGGGTGTCGGCGAGGGCCCGGTCGAGGGCCTCGGGGTCGACGGCCTCCCGGCCGGGGAGGGTGGGGACGGGGACGAGGGCGTTGCGGCCCAGGCCGAGGATCGAGAGGGCCTTGGCGATGGAGGAGTGGGCGGCGCCGGAGAGGACCCGTACGGGGCCGAGGGCGGCGGCGCCGTCGTCGGCCGGGGAGACCCCGAGGCGTTCGCCGAGCCATTCGCGGGCGATCGCGAGGCCGGTGGTGTTGGACATCGTGGCGCCGCTGACGAAGGTGCCGTTGTGGGCGTCCGAGAGGCCGAAGAGTTCGCGGAGCCAGGTGGTGGTCTCGCGTTCGAGGTCCTGGCCGGCGCCGTCGAGGGCGGAGTTGGAGTTCTGGTCGTGCGCGGCGGTCAGCCAGTCCCCCGCGAGGGCGGCGGGGGTGGCGCCGCCGGTGACGAAGCCGAGGTAGCGGGGGCCGGCGGAGGCCGACAGCCGGGGCTCCCAGCGCTCGCGGAAGGCGGCCAGGGCGGCTTCCGTGCCGTCGCCGTGGTCCGGGAGGGGCTCGGGGTCGTGCGGTTCGCCTCCGGCGGGCGGTACGACGGCACGCGCGTCCAGGGTCGCGAGGGCGTCGGCCGCGGCGCGGCGGGTGGCGTCGAGCAGTTCGGGGAGCCGGGCGAGGTCTGCGGCGAGCGTGCGGTCCATGGGGGCACGGTATGCGGCGGCGGGGCGCGGGGGGCGGGCCAATCGGGGACGAGTGGCCCGTGTGCGGGGCGGCAGCGGCGGGGTGGCACCGCCGTGCCGGCGGGGGGGTGTGCGGGGGAGTCCCCCCAGTGCCCCCAGTGCCCCCAGTGCTACCGCCGCGCCGGCGGGGGCGGGTGTGCGGCGGGTGCCCCCGCAGGGCGTCGGACGCGACCACGCCCTGCTTGCCGGTGCCTCTGCAGGTTCGACGCCCGAGGAGGTGCCCCGGTGCGCGGCCGGGCCCGGCGGCCCTTGCCTGGCGGGCCGGGCCGGTCGGGGTGCCGCTGCGCGGGGCTGGTCCCCTACCCGCCCTTCCACCGTTCCCTGGGGCTCCGCCCCAGACCCCGCGCCTCAAACGCCGGCGAGGCTGGATCGGCCCCCGTGCCTCGAACGCCGGCGGGGCTGGGGGGCCTCTAACGCCGGACGGGCTGGAGGGACTCGGGGCTGGATCGGGGGGCTCTGTCCGGGCCCGGTGCTCAGGGGTTGGGCGGGCCGGGTGGTCGTAGGGTCGGGGCATGGTGCGTATGGGGTGGGTGCGGGGTGTTGTCGTGGCCGGGGTGCTCGTGGGGGTGGCGGGGTGTGCGACGCCCCCGGCGCCGCGGGCCGCGCCCGGGCCGACGGGGGCTCAGACCACGGCCGGGAGGCCCTCGGTCACGTCGGCGCCGCGGGCCGGGACCGGGACCGGGCCGCCGGGGAGGCCCTCGATCGCGCCGGCGCCGTCCGAGGAGGCGGCTTGCCCAGAGGGCGGTGTACGGCTCGTCGAGGCGGGCGGGGACGCGGCGATGGGGCTGCGGGTCGCGGAGTTGCGGCTGGTCAACTGCGGCGGTGACCCGTACGTGCTGGAGGGGTATCCGCACCTGGTCCTGCGGGACGACCGGAACGATCCGGTGGTGGTCTCCGTCGAGCACGGCTCGGCGGGCATCACGACGGGTGCGCCGAACATGGACGCGCCACCGGAGCGGGTGACGCTCGGGCCGGGACAGGCCGCCTCGGTGGCGCTGCTGTGGCGCAATCTGGTCACCGACTTCTCGGTGCCCGCCGTGTCGGCGCCGATCGTGGAGGTCGAGCCCCGGTCCGGCGCACCACGGCTGTGGCTGCGGCTCAGGGCGCCGGTGGACCTGGGGAACACCGGGAAGCTGGGGATCGGGCCGTGGACGGCGGCGGCCCGGTGATCGTGTGGCTGAACGGGCCCTTCGGGGGCGGGAAGACGCAGACCGCGTACGCGTTGCACCGGCGGCTGGCGGGGAGCGTGGTGTGCGACCCGGAGCACGTCGGGTTCGGCCTGCACCGGATGACGCCGGCGGCGTTGCGCGGTGACTTCCAGGACCTGCCCGCGTGGCGGCAGGGGGTGTTCGAGGTGCTGGACCTGGCGGCGGCGCGGCATCCGGGGGTGGTCCTGGTGCCGATGACCGTGACGGAGCCGGCGTACTTCGCGGAGACGGTCGGCCGGCTCCGGGAACGGGGCCACGACGTACGGCACTTCGCGCTGCTGGCGCAGCGGGAGACCGTACTGCGCAGACTGCGCGAGCGCGGGCTGGGCCGGGGGCTGAAGCGGGAGAGCTTCGCGGTGGCCCGGCTGGACGGGTGCCTGGCGGCGCTCCGGGAACCGGAGTTCGCGGAGCACCTGGCGACGGACCGGCTGACGGTGTCGCAGGTCGCCGACCGGGTCGCCGCCTCGGCGGGTCTGAGCCTCGTCCCCGACACCGACGGGCCCCTGCGGGGACGCCTGCGGCGGGCCCTCGTCGGCGTGCGGCACATCCGCTTCGACTAGGCGGTCGGCCTAGGCGGCCACGGCGGGGGCGGCCGGGGCGGGGGCGGCCGTGGTGAGGGTGGTCATGCGGGCCGCGATCGCAGTGGCCGGGCTGCGCGGGAGGCGGTCGGCGATCAGGCCGTCGGCGAGGAAGAGCACCTGGTCGGCGTGGGCGGCGGCGGCCGGGTCGTGGGTGACCATGACGATGGTGGCCCCGAGGGAGTCGACCGCGGACCGCAGCAGGCCGAGTACTTCCGCGGCGGTGGTGGTGTCCAGGGCGCCCGTGGGCTCGTCGGCGAAGACCACGTCGGGGCGGGTGATCAGGGCCCGGGCGATGGCGACGCGCTGCTGCTGGCCGCCGGAGAGTTCGGCGGGGCGGCGGCGCCCCTTGCCCTCCAGGCCGACGCGGGCGAGCAGGTCGGCGGCCCGGGCGCGGTCCTGGCGGCGGCTGCCCGCCAGCCGCATCGGAAGCAGCACGTTCTGCTCGACGGTGAGGGAGGGCAGGAGGTTGAAGGCCTGGAAGACGAAGCCGAGGCGGCTGCGGCGGAGTTCGGTGAGCGCGTTCTCGTCCAGGCCGGTGATCTCGGTGCCGCCGAGGCGGACGGAGCCCGCGGTGGGGAGGTCGAGTCCCGCGGCGCACTGGAGGAAGGTGGACTTCCCGGAGCCGGAGGGCCCCATCACCGCGGTGAAGCTGCCGCGCGGCAGGCTGAGGTCGATCCCGCGCAGCGCGTGCACGGTGGCGGCACCCCGGCCGTACTCGCGGCGCACGCCGCGCAGCTCGACGGCGGGACCGGCGGCAGCCGGGCGCCCGGTGGCGACGGGCGTGCCGGTGGTGCCGGTGGTGCCCGCAGGGGCCGGGATGCCAGTGGCTGCCGTGGCAGCCGGGCTGCCCAGGGTGCCCGTGGGGGCCAGGGTGCCCGTGGTACCGGGGGCGTCCGGGCTGCCGGGGGCGGCCGGGTACAGGGTGTGGGTGGTCGGGGGGCCCACGGGGTCGTGCGTGGCGGGTGGTGGTGGCGTTGTCGGGTTGTCGTTGCGCTGTTTGTTCCGTCGGAGCCTCATGGTGTGCCGCCTTCCGCGCCGCGTGCCGTTCCGTCTGTGTCCCCGACGCTACGGATCACCGCGCGGCCCCGACATGGCGCGACCCGGCGGGCGGGAGGTGGGGCAAACCCCACCCCGGTCAGGGGGAGCGGCGGATCAGGAGGAGGGCCCTGTCGTCGTTGACGTCCTTCGCCACCTTCTCGATCAGGTGCCACGCCGCACCCTCCCAGCCCGCCGCGACGTAGCGGTCGGCCTCGCCGGTGAGGCGGTCGATGCCCTCGCTGATCTCGCGGTCGGCCGTCTCGACCAGGCCGTCCGTGAAGAGCATCAGGACGTCGCCCCGGCGCAGGCTCCCGCGGGTGGGGGTGAACTCCGCGCCGTCGTAGACGCCCAGCAGGGGGCCTTCGCCGGTCTTCTCCTGCCAGCGGCCCGTGCCCGCCGAGAGCTGGAGCGCGGGCAGGTGACCGGCGGAGAGGAGTTCGTAGTCGCCCGTCTCCAGGTCCAGGACGAGGTGGATGGAGGTCGCGAAGCCCTCCTCCCAGTCCTGGCGCAGCAGGTAGCCGTTGGCGGCCGGCAGGAAGCCGTGCGGCGGCAGGGCACCCAGCAGCCCGCCGAAGGCGCCCGAGAGGAGGAGGGCGCGGGAGCCCGCCTCCATGCCCTTGCCGGAGACGTCGGTGAGGACGATCTCCAGGGTCCGGCCGCCGTTCGTGCGGGCCGCGACCACGAAGTCGCCGGAGAAGGACTGGCCGCCCGCCGGGCGCAGGGCCATCTCGCGGTGCCAGCCCCGCGGCAGGGCGGGCAGCTTGCTCTGCACCCTGATGCGTTCGCGCAGGTCGAAGAGCATGGTGCCGCCCCGCCGCCACGGCACGCCGACGCGGCTGCGGAACTGGGCGATGACCAGGCCGAAGAACCCGCACGCCGCCACGACCAGGACCGTGCCGGGGGTGACCCGGGCGGGCCCCTGGGTGTACGGGCCGAGGACGAGGGCCTCGACGATCAGCGCGGCGGCGGACGCCGCGTAGAGGGCGAGGAGGCTCGCGGGGCGCAGGAGCAGGCCACCGGCGACGATCGGCAGGACGAGGGCGGACGGCGAGAACCAGACGGGCAGCATCATCGTGCCGAACGCGATCGCGGGGACGGTGAGCAGCAGCCCGACGAAGGCGAGCCAGTCGGAGGCGTCGCCGCGGAAGTAGTCGACGGCGGATTTGCGCAGGGCGGTGCGCGCCCGGTGCGACAGCATGCGCGCCCGGGCCATCAGCGTCTCCACGCGTGCTCCGGCCATTGCTTCGGGACCCTATCCATCCCGGCTGTGTGTGCGCAGGGGTACCCCCGCACCGGGGGACTTTCGCCGCTCGAAAACGTGTCGACTGGGCCGTAATGCCCTGCTAAGGATGGCCATATGGCTCTTGAGACGCGCGTATTGCAGGCCGATGAGTGGGATGTCTGGTACGCCCAGATTGAACTGGCGTTCGGCGGAGTGCCCGAATCCCCGGCGGAGCGGAAGCTCTACCGGCGGCTGACGGAGACGGAGCGGTCGCTGGGCGTCTGGGACGGCCCGGTCTGCGTGGGCTCGGCGGGTGCCTTCACCTTCCGTCTCTCCGTGCCCGGCGGCGCGCTCGTCCCGGCGGCGGGCGTCACGATGGTGGGCGTCTCCCCCACCCACCGCCGCCGCGGGATCCTGACCTCGCTCATGCGCCGCCAATTGGACGACATCCGGGCGGGTGGCGAACCGCTCGCCGTGCTGACGGCCTCGGATCCGGCGATCTACGGACGCTTCGGGTACGGCACCGCGACGTACGCCCTCTCCGTGGACATCGACACGACCCGCGTACGGCTCTCCGCGCCGCCGGGGACGGACGGGGTGACGGTACGGCTGGCCGATCCGCAGGAGGCGCTGGCCGACTGCGAGCGGGTGTACGAGGAACTGCTCGCGGGCCGCCCGGGCATGCCGGCCCGGCAGCCGGGCTGGGAGCAGATGCCGCTGCTGGACGCGCCGGCGATGCGGGGCGGCGGGTCGCCGCTGAAGTGCGTGGTGGCCGAGCGGGAGGGCGGGGGCGGCGGGGTGGTGGGGTACGCCCGCTACCGGGTGAAGCCGGACTGGGACCCGACGGGCTCCGACGGCAAGGTCGAGGTGACCGACCTCGACGCGCTCGACCCGGCGGCGTACGCGGCGCTGTGGCGCTACCTGTTCGGGATCGACCTGACCTGGACGGTACGGGCGCACCGGCGGCCGGTGGACGACCCGGTGCTGCACCTCGTCAGTGACGTACGGAGGTCACGGCCCGGCCTGCGGGACTCGCTGCACGTACGGCTGGTGGACCTGCGGGCGGCGCTCGAAGCGCGGACGTACGGGGCTGCGATGGACGTGGTGATGGAGGTCGAGGACGCGTTCTGCCCGTGGAACGAGGGGCGGTGGCGGGTGGTCGCCGACGCGAAGGGCGCGGCGTGCGTGACGCGGAGCGAGGAGGCGGCGGAGGTTCGGCTGTCGGTGCGGGAGCTGGGCGCGGCCTATCTCGGCGGGATCACCCTCGCCTCCCTGGCCGGGGCCGGGCGGGTCGCCGAGGCGCGGGCGGGGGCGGTGCGGGAGGCTTCGCGGGCCTTTGCCGGGGACGTGGCGCCCTGGCTCCCCCACGGCTTCTAGCCCCCTCCGGGGCCGGGTGTGCGGTGGGTGCTCCCCGCTCACCCCCGCGCCGCCGGGGTCGGGTGTGTGCCGGGGTGCCCCCCGCTGCCACCCCGCGCCGCCGGGGCCGGGTGTGCGGTGGGGTGCCCCCGCAGGGCGTCGAACGCGGATGCCCGGCTGACCGGCCCCTTGCCACCCCCGCGCCGCCGGGGTCGGGTGTGTGCCGGGGTGCCCCCGCAGGGCGTCGAACGCGACCACGCCTGCTTGCCGGTGCCTCTGCAGGTTCGACGCCCGAGGAGGTGCCCCGGCGCGCGCCCGGCCCCGGCGGCCCTTCTGTGCGGCCGCTGCGCGGAGCCGGTCCCCTACCCGCCCTTCCACCGTTCCCTGGGGCTCCGCCCCAGACCCCGCGCCTCAAACGCCGGCGGGGCTGGATCGCGCCCCGCCCGGACCCGCGTCTCAAACGCCGGCGGGGCTGGAGTGGGCCGCGGGGGTGGATCGGTGGCTAGTGCCGCTGGCAGGTGGGGCACCAGAAGAGGTTGCGGGTGGCGAGGTCGGCGGTGCTGATCTCGCCACCGCAGATGTGGCAGGGCATGTTCGCCCTGCGGTAGACGTACACCTCGCCGCCGTGGTCGTCCACCCTCGGCGGGCGGCCCATCGCCTCCGGCAGATGCTCGTCGCGGACCGTGTCGATGCGGTTGTTGCGCACGCCCTCCCGCATCAGCGCGGCCAGGTCCGCCCACATGGCGTCCCATTCGGCGCGGGTGAGGTCCTTGCCGAGCCGGTACGGGTCGATGCCGTGCCGGAAGAGGACCTCGGCGCGGTAGACGTTACCGACGCCCGCGACCACCTTCTGGTCCATGAGCAGCGCGGCGACGGTGGTGCGGGAGCGGGAGATGCGGGCCCAGGCGCGGTCCGGGTCGTCGGCCGGCCGCAGCGGGTCCGGGCCGAGCCGGTCGTGTATCGCCTTCTTCTCGCCCTCGCCGATCAGCTCGCAGGCGGTGGGGCCGCGCAGGTCGGCGTAGTGGTCGTCGTTCAGCAGGCGCAGCCGGACGGTGTCCGTGGCGGGCGGGGCCGGGGCGGGGCCGAAGCCGAGTTTGCCGAAGAGGCCCAGGTGGATGTGGATCCAGGCGTCGCCGAACTCCAGGAAGAGGTGCTTGCCGTGCGCCTCGGCGCTCTCCAGCTCACGGCCGTCGAGCAGGGCCGCGCTCTCGGCGAAGCGGCCCTGCGGGCTGCTGACCCGGACCGGGCGTGCGGCGAACCGCTCGGCGTGGTCCTGCGCGAGGCGGTGGATCGTATGCCCCTCGGGCACGGCGCGCTCCTCGAAGTCGTCGCATGAAAAAACGGCCGTGCCACCCGCTCCTCGGGTGGCACGGCCGGAAGCGGGATCAGCCCTGCGGGTGGTGTGCGGGGATGGGGGGCAGCTCGCCCGTCTGCTCGTACGCGGAGAGCATCTCGATGCGGCGCGTGTGGCGCTCCTCGTCGGAGTACGGGGTCGCGAGGAAGGCCTCGACGAAGCTGGTGGCCTCGTCCTGGGTGTGCATGCGGCCGCCGACGGAGATGACGTTGGCGTTGTTGTGCTCGCGGCCGAGCTTCGCGGTCTCCACGCTCCAGGCGAGGATGGCGCGGACGCCCTTGACCTTGTTCGCGGCGATCTGCTCGCCGTTGCCGGAGCCGCCGATCACGATGCCGAGGCTGTCGGCGTCCGCGGCGGTCTTCTCCGCGGCGCGGAGGCAGAACGGCGGGTAGTCGTCCACCGCGTCGTAGATGTGGGGCCCACAGTCGACGGGCTCGTGGCCGTTGTTCTTGAGCCAGTCCACGAGGTGGTTCTTCAGCTCAAAGCCTGCATGGTCGGATCCGAGGTACACGCGCATGGGACGAGTGTGGCACGAGAGCCCCCGGCGGAGCTCGGCAGGGTGTCGCGTAAGTCACTTCTAAAGCTCAAGTAAACCCAAAGAACGCAGATGGGACGGGTCGGGACCAAGGTCCTGGACGTTCGTCCCAGCGCAAGGTCACGGATTGGGGTCTTCCGCCTTACGTTCATCTCAGGTTTCAATGCCGGGGCTCGCAACCCGAGAACCTAAGGATCCGTCCATGAGCTCCACGACGACCCTTCAGAAGGAAGGCCACCCCACCGGGAACGGCCTGCCCTCCGACGGTCTGAAGGCCGGTCTCAAGAACCGCCACCTGTCCATGATCGCCATCGGCGGTGTCATCGGCGCCGGCCTCTTCGTCGGCTCCGGCGGCGGTATCGCCAAGGCCGGTCCCGCCATCCTGATCTCCTACGCGCTCGTCGGCGCGATGGTCGTCTTCGTGATGCGGATGCTGGGCGAGATGGCGGCCGCCAGCCCGAACTCGGGCTCGTTCTCCGCCTACGCCGACCGCGCGCTCGGCCGCTGGGCCGGCTTCTCCATCGGCTGGCTGTACTGGTTCTTCTGGGTCGTCGTCCTGGCCGTGGAGGCCACCGCCGGCGCCTCGATCCTGGAGGGCTGGATCCCGGCCGTCCCGCAGTGGGCCTGGGCCCTGATCGTGATGGCGGTCCTGACCGCCACCAACCTCGGCTCCGTCGCCTCGTACGGCGAGTTCGAGTTCTGGTTCGCGGGCATCAAAGTCGTCGCCATCGGCGCCTTCGTGGTCATCGGCATGCTGGCCGTCTTCGGCGTGCTGCCCGGCTCCCACAACCCGGGTGCGGGCTTCGCCCACCTGACCGACACGGGCGGCTTCTTCCCCAACGGCTACGGCGCGGTCCTGACCGGCGTGCTGATGGTCGTCTTCTCCTTCATGGGCAGCGAGATCGTCACCCTCGCCGCCGGCGAGTCGGAGAACCCCCGCAAGGCCGTCACCCAGGCCACCAACTCCGTCATCTGGCGGATCGGCGTCTTCTACCTCGGCTCGATCTTCATCGTGCTGACGCTGCTCCCCTGGAACGACAAGTCGATCACCGAGAAGGGCTCGTACGTCGCCGCCCTCGACTCGATCGGCATCGCGCACGCCGGCACGATCATGGAGGTCATCGTCCTGACCGCCGTGCTGTCCTGCCTGAACTCCGGCCTCTACACCGCTTCGCGCATGGCTTTCTCGCTCGGTGAGCGCGGCGACGCCCCGAAGGCGTTCGCCAAGGTCAACTCGCGTGGTGTTCCGGTGGCCGCGATCCTCGGCTCCACGGTCTTCGGCTTCGTCGCCGTCTACTTCAACTACGCGTTCAAGGACACGGTCTTCAACTTCCTCCTGAACTCCTCGGGTGCCATCGCGCTCTTCGTCTGGCTGGTCATCTGCTTCACCCAGCTGAAGATGCGCGGGATCCTGGTCCGCGAGGCCCCGGAGAAGCTGACCGTGAAGATGTGGCTGTTCCCGTGGCTGACCTGGGCCACCGCCGCCCTGATCATGTTCGTCATCGGCTACATGTTCGTGGACGACGCCAACCGCGAGGTCGTCACCCTCTCCACCCTGGTCGCCGGTGTCGTCGTCGCCATCGGTGTGGTGCTCGACTTCCGTCGCAAGCGGGCCGCCCTGCAGGGCTGACCCCCGTCGGGTGCGTACGACGGAGCCCGGCCCGCCTCCCAGGCGGACCGGGCTCCGTCGCGTCCGGTACGGCTCAGCCGCGGCGGCCCGCCAGCTTCCAGGCGGCCGGCAGGGCGCCCATCGCCAGGGCCGCCTTGAGCGCGTCGCCGATCAGGAACGGGGTCAGGCCTGCGGCGACCGCGGCGCTCAAGGACATGCCGGTCGCGGCCATCAGGTACGGCACGCCCACCGCGTAGATCACCGCGGAACCCAGCACCATCGTGCCCGCGGTACGCAGGACCGACCGGTCGGCGCCCCGCTGTGCGAGGGCGCCGAGGAGGGTGGCGGCCAGCAGCATGCCCAGCACGTAGCCGAAGGAGGCTCCGCCGGCCCCGGAGGTGCCGCCCGCGAACCACGGCACGCCCGCCATGCCGACGAGCGCGTACAGCCCGAGCGACAGGAAGCCGCGGCGCGCGCCGAAGGCCGAGCCGACGAGCAGCGCCGCGAAGGTCTGGCCGGTGACCGGGACCGGGGAGCCGGGGACCGGCACGGAGATCTGCGCGGCCAGCCCGGTGAGCGCGGCGCCGCCGACGACGAGCGCGACGTCACGGACGCGGCTCGCGGGCAGCAGGTCGGCGAGGACGGCGCCGGGCCGGAAGGGGACGGAAGCGGTGGACGCTGCGGAAGCGGTGCTCATCGTTGGCTCCGGGAGGGGTGAGGGGTAGAGCAGGACGATCACCGACGCTATGGGGCTCCCGGGCCCCGTCCCACCGCCGCCCGGCACAAAGCCGTACCGGCCGGTTTCGTGGGAATCACACAAAGGATGCGATCAACACCCCAGGCGGGGTGATCCGCATCACTGGGAAGATCTGTCAGCACGTCCGTTTTGCACACGACGGTTCTGCTCGGGGAGACTGTAGGGTCCCGCCAACCTGATGCGGAGCCTCCGTCGCCGCCGGGCCCAACGAGAGTACGAGCACCCCTCATGCGCGAGCGCCTGTCCGAAGTCCCCCCTCCCACTCCCCCGTCGTCGGAGCCTGCCCCGGAACCCCTCAGTCACAGCCTCAAGCAGCGCCATCTGACGATGCTGGGCCTCGGCGGCGTGATCGGCGCCGGGCTCTTCGTGGGCTCCGGGGCCGGCATCGGCATCGCCGGTCCCGCGATCATCTGCTCCTACCTTCTCGCGGGCGTCCTCGCGATGCTCGTGATGCGGGCACTGGGCGAGATGTCGGCGGCGATGCCCGCCTCGGGCTCGTTCTCGGTGTACGCGGAGAAGGCCCTGGGGCGCTGGGCCGGCTTCAGCGCGGGCTGGCTGTACTGGTTCCTGCTGGTCGTGGTGCTGGCGGTAGAGGCCACCGGCGCGGCCAAGATCGCACACGGCTGGGTGCCCTCCGTGGACCAGTGGGTCTGGGTGCTGCTCTTCATGGTGCTCTTCACCGTGAGCAACCTGGCCGCCGTGAAGAACTTCGGCGAGTTCGAGTTCTGGTTCGCCGCCCTGAAGGTGGGCGCGATCGTGCTGTTCCTGATCCTGGGCACCCTCGCGGTCTTCGGTCTGCTCCCGGACACGGATCCCGTGGGCCTGACCAACCTCACCGGTCAGGGCGGCTTCTTCCCCACCGGCATCGGCGGCGTGGTCGCCGGCATGCTCGCCGTCATCTTCGCCTTCGGCGGCCTGGAGGTCGTCACGATCGCCGCCGCCGAGTCCGACGACCCGGCCCGGTCCGTCTCCCGCGCGGTGCGCAGCGCCGTGTGGCGCATCCTCTTCTTCTACATCGGCTCGATGCTGGTCATCGTCACCCTCCTGCCGTGGGACTCGCTGGAGCCGGGCCAGAGCCCGTACGTCGCCGCACTCGACTCCATCGGCATCCCGGCGGCCGGGCAGATCATGAACATCGTGGTGTTCGTGGCGCTGCTGTCGGCGCTGAACGCGAACCTCTACGGGTCCTCGCGCATGATCTTCTCGCTGGCCGAGCGCGAGGAGGCGCCCGGGGCGCTGCTGAAGGTCTCGGGCGGCGGGGTGCCGCGCCGGGCGGTGTTCGCCTCGGTGGCCTTCGGCTTCCTGTCGGTCGTGCTGAACCTGCTGTGGCCCGACACGATCTTCCTGTACATGCTCAACGCGGTCGGTGCGGTGCTGCTGTTCGTGTGGGCGCTGATCGCGGTCTCGCAGCTGAAGCTGCGCCGCCGGATCGAGCGGGACATGCCCGAGCGGCTGACCCTGCCGATGTGGCTGTTCCCGTACGCGACCTGGTGCGCGCTGCTGGGCATGGCCGCGGTGCTGGTGCTGATGCTGTTCGACGACTCGGCGCGGCCTCAGCTGCTGTGGTCGGCGGGCGCCGCCGCGGCGGTCCTGCTGGTGGCGTGGATCCGCGAACTGCGGGACCGCCGGTCCTGATCCGACCGCAGAAGCACGGAGTACGGCCCGGGACGGGAGTCCCGGGCCGTACCCGTTTGCGCCCCCCGGAATACATGCTGCTAGCGTGCAGTTGCGCATTAATTGCAATAAGAGATTGGCACGCCGAGGGGACCGGATCACACGCATGGCCATCTACACGCTTCCCGAACTTCCGTACGACTACGCTGCACTCGAGCCCGTGATCAACCCGCAGATCATCGAGCTGCACCACGACAAGCACCACGCGGCCTACGTCACGGGCGCCAACAACACGCTGGAGCAGCTGGCGGAGGCGCGCGACAAGGAGAACTGGGGCGCCCTCAACGGCCTGGAGAAGAACCTCGCGTTCCACCTCTCCGGCCACATCCTGCACAGCATCTACTGGCACAACATGGCGAGCCCGAAGTCCGGCGAGGGCGGCGGCGAGCCGACCGCGGCCGACGGCCTGGGCGACCTGGCCGACGCGATCACCGAGTCCTTCGGCTCCTTCGAGAAGTTCAAGAAGCAGCTGACCTTCGCCTCCTCCGCCACCCAGGGCTCCGGCTGGGGCGTGCTCGCGTACGAGCCCGTCAGCGGCCGGCTGGTCGTCGAGCAGGTCTACGACCACCAGGGCAACGTGGGCGTGGCCAGCACCCCGATCCTGGTCTTCGACGCCTGGGAGCACGCCTTCTACCTGCAGTACAAGAACCAGAAGGTGGACTTCATCGAGGCGATGTGGAACGTCGTCAACTGGCAGGACGTCGCGAAGCGCTACACCGATGCCAGGGCCAACACCCCGCTGCTGATCCCCGTCAAGGGCTGACCGGCACCCACAGCCCGTCCGCCTCGTGATCGTCTTCTCAGCCATCACCGGCGGGCGTGTCCAAGGGAGAGCCCCCGCGAGGACGTGACTCGCGGGGGCTTTTCCGTGTGCTGCGCGGAAGGGTGCGGGTTACTCGAAGGAGGGACCCTTGGTCCGGGTGCGCTTGATCTCGTAGAAGCCGGGCGTGGAGGCGACCAGCAGCGTGCCGTCCCACAGCCGGGCGGCGGCCTCGCCGCGCGGGGCGGGGGTGACCACCGGGCCGAAGAAGGCGACCTCCTCGCCGTCGGCGCCGGGCACGGAGATCACCGGGGTGCCGACCTCCTGGCCGACGCGGTCGATGCCGTCGTTGTGCGAGGCGCGCAGCACCTCGTCGTACTCGTCGGAATCCGCGTACGCCAGCAGTTCGGCCGGCAGGTCGAGCGCCGCCAGCGCCTCGGCGATGACCTCGCGGGTCGCACCCTTGGCCTCGTTGTGTATGCGGGTGCCGAGCTCGGTGTAGAGCTTGCCCGTGACCTCGTCGCCGAACTTCTGCTGGGCGGCGACCACCACGCGCACCGGGGCCCAGCCCTTGGGGCCGAGCAGTTCGCGGTAGCGCTCGGGCAGTTCGTCGAGGCGGTTCTCGTTCAGCACCGCGAGGCTCATCACGTGCCAGCGGACCTCGACGTCACGGACCTTCTCGACCTCCAGCATCCAGCGGGAGGTCATCCAGGCCCAGGGGCAGAGCGGGTCGAACCAGAAGTCGACCGGGGTCTTCTCGCGCACCTGGGTGTCGGTCATGTCTCTCCTCAGTCTCCATCGCGGAAAAGGGCAGCACTGGCTGACGTTCTGTGTCCCCAACCAGGACCGGGGCGCGCACATTCCCCCGTGGGAGGATTCGTCGAAAGAACACGATGACGCACGAAGGAGTGCACGTGCCCGGAGAGAACCTGTCCCGCGAGGAGGCCCGCGAGCGGGCCGAACTGCTGTCCGTCGACGGGTACGAGGTGGTCCTCGACATCAGGTCGGCGGTGGCGGACGCCGAGCCCGCCCTGGGGCCCCGCACCTTCCGCTCGGTGACCACGATCCGCTTCCGGGCCGCCGCCTCCGGCACGTCCACCTTCGTGGACCTGATCGCCCCCTCCGTGAACTCCGTCACCCTGAACGGGCGGGAGCTCGACACCGCCGCCGTCTTCGACGGGGCGCGGATCGCCCTCGACGGTCTGGCCTCGGAGAACGTCCTTGTGGTCGACGCGAACTGCGCGTACAGCCGCACGGGCGAGGGCCTGCACCGCTTCGTGGACCCGGAGGACGGCGAGGTCTACCTCTACACCCAGTACGAGCCGGCCGACGCCCGGCGCGTGTACGCCAACTTCGAGCAGCCGGACCTGAAGGCGCCGTACCGCTTCGAGGTGACCGCGCCCGAGGGCTGGCAGGTCTGGAGCAACGGGGCGGAGGAGTCCCGCGAGGGAGGGGTGTGGCGGTTCGCCGAGACCCAGCCGATCTCGACGTACATCACCTGCGTCGTCGCCGGCCCCTACCACTACGTGACGGACACCTACACCCGCGGGGACCTGACGATCCCGCTGGGCGCGATGTGCCGCAAGGGCCTGGCGAAGCACTTCGACGCGGACGACGTCTTCCTCGTCACCAAGCAGGGCTTCGACCTCTTCCACGAGATCTTCGACTACCCGTACCCCTTCGGGAAGTACGACCAGGCCTTCGTGCCGGAGTACAACCTGGGCGCGATGGAGAACCCGGGGATGGTGACCTTCCGCGAGGAGTACATCTTCCGCGGGAAGGTGACGCAGGCCTCCTACGAGCGGCGCGCGAACGTCATCCTGCACGAGATGGCGCACATGTGGTTCGGCGACCTCGTCACCATGAAGTGGTGGGACGACCTCTGGCTGAAGGAGTCCTTCGCGGACTTCATGGGCTCCTTCGGTCTGGTGGAGGCCACCCGCTTCGACCAGGCGTGGGTCACCTTCGCCAACAGCCGCAAGGCATGGGCCTACCGCGCCGACCAGCTGCCGTCCACGCACCCGATCACGGCCGACATCCGTGACCTGGAGGACGCGAAGCTGAACTTCGACGGCATCACCTACGCCAAGGGCGCGGCGGTCCTCAAGCAGCTGGTCGCCTACGTGGGGCGGGAGGCGTTCCTGGAGGGCGCGCGCCGCTACTTCAAGGCGAACGCGTACGGCAACACCACCCTGGACGACCTGCTGTCGGTGCTCGGGGAGGTCTCGGGCCGGGACATGGCCGGGTGGTCGCGGGCCTGGCTGCAGACGGCGGGCGTGAACGCGCTGACCCCCGTGCTGACGTACGACGCGGGCGGGCGCCTGACGGAGCTGGCGGTGGTCCAGGAGGGCGAGGAGCTGCGCCCGCACCGGGTGGCGGTCGGCCTGTACCGGCTGGAGTCCGACGGCGGCCTGGTGCGCTACGCCCGGGCCGGGGTGGACGTGGCGGGGCCGCGGACGGTCGTCGAGGAGCTGGCGGGCCGGGAACGGCCGGACCTGGTCCTGGTCAACGACGAGGACCTGACCTACTGCAAGGTCCGCTTCGACGAGGGCTCGCTGAAGACGCTGCGCGGCCACCTGGGGGACCTCGCGGACCCGCTGGCGCGGGCGCTGTGCTGGTCCGCGCTGTGGAACCTGACGCGGGACGGTCTGATGCCGGCGCGCGACTTCCTCTCGCTGGTCCTGGCCCACGCGGGCCGGGAGACGGACGTCGGCGTGCTCCAGATGCTGCACGCCCAGGCCCAGACCGCGGTCACCCACTACTCGGCGCCCGAGCGGCGCGAGCAGGCCGGGCGGGATCTGGCGGTGGGCGCCCTGCACGAACTGCGGCTGGCCGAGCCGGGTTCGGAGCACCAGCTGACGTGGGCCCGCTTCTTCGCGGCGGGCGCGGCGACCGAGGGCGACTTCCAGCTGCTGCTGGGGCTGCTGGACGGCTCCGCCCGGATCGACGGGCTGGAGGTGGACCAGGAACTGCGCTGGGACTTCCTGCTGCCGCTGGCCGCGCACGGGGCGGTGGACGAGGGCGTGCTCGCCGCGGAACTGGCGCGGGACGACACGGCGTCGGGCAAGCGGCACCAGGTGCGGTGCCTGGCGGCGCGGCCGTCGGCGGCGGTGAAGGACCAGGCGTGGGCGGCGGTGGTCGAGTCCGACGCGCTGTCGAACGCGCTGGTGGAGGCGACGATCGCGGGCATGCAGCAGGCCTCCCAGCGGGACCTGCTGGCGGCCTACGCGCAGCCGTACTTCTCCGTGCTGGAGCGGATCTGGTCGGAGCGGTCGATCCAGATCGGCATCGACGTGGTGAAGGGGCTGTACCCCTCGCTGCAGGACCCGGAGTCCACGGTCGCGGCGACGGACGCGTGGCTCGCCTCGCACCCCGACGCCGCCCCTGCGCTGCGCCGCCTGGTCCTCGAATCGCGGGACGACCTGGCCCGCGCCCTGCGCGCCCAGCGCTGCGACGCGGCCGCCGGCTGACCCCGCCGGGGGTTCGGGGCCCGGCCCCGAACCCCCGCGCCTCAAACGCCGGCGGGGCTGGTTCTGGCTGCGCCCGGCTCTCGGCTTCCGTCACGAACACGGCGCTCCGCGCCCGCGCCCCAAACGCCGGCGGGGCTGGAATTGCGGCGGCGGGGGCCGCGTATCGGTCATCGAACGCCCGTACTTTAGCCCCGGCTTGTCCGGATTTGTCGACGGGCGTGTAACAGCGGTTATCAAGGCCATGGCCTGAGGGAATCACCGCGTCATGAACCACAACGCACCCCTCCCCCTCGCCCACCTCACCGGCACCCGGCCCCGCGTGCTGACCCTCGCTCAGCTGCGCGAGCACGGCGTCACCGCCTCCGACGCCGCCGAGCGCCCCTGGCAGCAGATCCTGCCGGGAGTGTTCCTGCTCCACTCCGGCCCCGCGACCAGCGAGGAGCGGCTGCACGCCGCGCTGCTGTACGCCGGCCGGCGCGGGCACGGGGAGGTCATGATCACCGGGCTGGCGGCGCTCGCGCTGTACCGGTTCACCTCCGTCCCCGCCCTGCTCGCCCTCTCGCACGTCGACGTGCTCGTCCCCGGCACCCGCCGGCTGCGGTCCACCGGGGACGTGCGGATCGTGCGCGCGCACACCCCGCCCCGGCCCGAGGAGGTGACCGGACTGCCCGTGGCGCCCGTCGCGCGGGCCGTCGCGGACGCCGTCGCCCAGCTCGACGACGCCGGCACCGTACGCCGCCTGCTCAGCGAGGCCGTCCGCGCCGGGCACTGCGAACCGTCCGCCGTCGTACGGGAGCTGACGGTGGCCCGGCTGCTGAACCGCACGCACGTGGTCGACGCCGTCGAGGCCCTCCTCGCCGAGGGCCGCGCCATCGCGGAGGACCGGCTGTACCACCTCGTACGCGGATACGAGCTGCCCGAGCCGGTCTGGAACGTGGACCTGCGCATCCCCGGCGGCCCCCACCTCGGCGGGGTGGACGCCTTCTGGCCCGAGCACTCCGTGGCCGTGGAGCTCGACACCCGCGCCCCGCGCCAGGGCGAGGACGAGGAGTGGTCCGAGTGCGTGCGCAAGCGCGAGACCCTGGAGCGGCTGGGGGTCACCGTCATCCACATCACCCCGCGCAAGCTCCGCGACTGGCCGGAGCAGCAGGCCGCGGTCGTCCGGACCGCCCTGACGGCGTCCGGCGACCGCGAGCCCGCCGCCTATCTGGTGGTGCTGCCCAGGTGAGGCAGGTGGGGCGAGTACTCCGGGGCGCTCCAGCGCAGCCGCCCCGGGTGGACGGCCTCGACGACCGACTCCACGCGGAAGCGGGTGCTGCGGCTCCCGTCGGGTCCGAACTCGACCCCGGCCCGGCCGCTGAGCTGGAGCACGGCCCCCGTCTCCCAGTCCGGGAAGAGCAGCCCGGCGCGCGGGTCGGCGGCGAGGTTGCCCAGGGTCAGGAACATGGCGTTGCCCGCGTAGTCCGGCCAGCTCAGCTCGGTCGGCGAGAGGACCTCGACGAAGCCGGGCAGCCCGCCGCGGTGACTGGCGTCGACCCCGTCCGCCTCGGCCGTGGTGGCCACGAAGAAGGTGTCGGCGGCGCGGACGGCCCGCTCCTGGCCGGGGGTGAGCGCGTCCCCGCGCCGCACGACACCGGCTCCTTCGGCGGCGAGGTCCAGCGGCTGCCGCTTCTGGAGGTACTTGGGGCAGTTGGCGAAGACCTGCTCGGCCAGGACGGCGAAGCCCCGGCCGGTCACCTCCAGCGTTCCGTTCAGCCGCATCCGGCGCCGGGTGCGCGGGTCGAGGGAGATGGTGCCGACCTTCGTCCCGACCGTCGCCAGCGCCCCGGTCAGCGGATCGCCCGCCGGCAGGCCGCCGGCGACCGTGATCCGCTGCGGCCCGGTGGCCCGTACGAAACCGGGCGCACCGGTGAGCAGGGAGGCCCACAGCAGGCCCCCGCCGTCGGCGGCGCCGACGACCAGGTGTGGCTGCTGCTCCAGGAAGGCCGCGGCGACGTCCTTGATGCCCGTGCCGATCGAGCGGCCCACGTGTTCGGCGAGCTCGCGTACGCCGACCCGTTCCTGTACGGCGATCGAGCCCTGGTGGTAGGCGCCGGACATGGGACTTCCTTCCTCGCGAAGAAGCGGTGACTAGAAGAATCCGCAGGTAGGAGCGGATTCGCTGGGGGCGGGGGCGCCTTCGGCGCCGGTCGGGACGGAGATCTCCAGCCGGGTCCCGTCGGGGTCGTGGAAGAAGATGCCGCCCGAGGCCGCGCCCTCGCGATGGGCGACGACGCCCTCGTACGCGAACTCGACGCCCAGGCCGCGCAGCCGCTCCTCGTACTCCCGCACCTCCTCGATGGCGCCCGCGGAGAACGCCAGGTGGTGCAGTCCGGCCGCGGCGGGGAGGTACGCGCCGTCGGCCTGCTGCCAGAGGGTCAGCACGAGCTCGCCGTCCTGGCCGAGGAAGGCGAAGCGCCGGCCCTCCTCCTTGCCCTCGCCCAGCACCTGGAAGCCGAGCGCGTCCCGGTAGAACGCCAGCGAGCGCTCCAGATCGGTGACGTTCAGGCCCACGTGTCCGGTGCGGAGGGTGCTGATGGCAGTCGTCATGACGGGTTCCTTCCCCGGAGGAGTTCTTGACTTCCCACTTTCTAACCTTCTAAATCGAGATTAACGGTTAGGGCACAAGGCGTCAACCGGTCACGTACCCTTCAGGGGTTAGCGAGGCGTGGAGGAGACGGACATGACGGCGACGGACCCGGCGAAGGACCAGGTCACGGCCCGGGCGACCGACCCCCGCCCCCTGACCGGGGAGCCGGTCGCGCTCGACCTGCTGAACACGCGCTGGATGCAGGAGGGCGAGCTCACCGACCTCTTCGCCGGGGCCTTCGGGCTCGGCCGGGTCGAGGGGCTGCGCATCTGGCTGGAGTCCACCGGACTGGCCGGCCGCTTCCGCGCCGACGCCCCGACCCTGGTCCACCTGATGACCGCCCGCGAGGCCCTGGCCCGCGCGGTGGCGGACCCGGCCGACGAGAGCGCCCGCGCGCTGGTCGACGCCGTACTGGAGCACGGGCGCATCCGCGCCACCCTGACGGCCGAAGGCCCGGGCGAGCGGGCCGAGTTCGACGACCCGACCTGGGGGCCGGCCTGGACCGCGGCCCGGAACTACCTGGAACTGCTGGGCGCCGCGCCCGACCGGATCCGCAAGTGCGCCTCCGAGACCTGCGTGCTGCACTTCCACGACACCTCGCGCAACGGGACCCGGCGCTGGTGCTCGATGGCCGTCTGCGGCAACCGGGCGAAGGCCTCCCGGCACTACGCGCGCACGCGCGAGCGCTGAACGGTCCGAAACTGTCACACCCACGCCGGGGCGCGACCGCGCCCCGGCGCTGTCATGCGGTCGCCAAGTCGACAAATCAGCTCCGCGACCCCGGCAGTTCACTCCGGTCTGTCCCGGTAAGGCCGCGCTGGCGTATGCGCCGCGCTGGCGAGTGTCCGCCATGGCGGGTACCGGTCAATGACAACACTCCCCAAAGAGCTGTCGTTTACGCAAAGCTGACCGGTCATCCGGCACCGAAATCCGGACCGTATCTTTCACTTACCAGGGATGCTGATGACCCTCGAATCCCCCGGCTCCATACCCGCGGCCAGACGCGTCGCGCGCGTCGCGGCCGCGGCGGGCCTGGTGGCCGCCCTCGCGGCCACCGGCTCGGCGCCCGTCTTCGCGGCGAACGCGGCCGACGCCCCGGGCTCCAACCCGGCCGTCAAGTCCGCCGACCAGAAGCTCGGTTCGGCCGACGCGGAGCTCCTCCAGGAGGCCAAGGCCAAGGGTGACGCGACCGTCACCGTCATGGTCGCCACGGCCCCCGGCCAGACCAAGCAGGTCACCGACCAGCTCGACGCCGTCCCCGGCGCCTCGGTGGGCCAGACGTACGACAAGCTCGGTTACGTGCGCGCCACCCTGCCCACCGGCAAGGCGGAGGCCGCCCTGAAGGCGGCCGCCAAGCTGTCCTCCGTGCACGGCATCGACCTGCGGCACGAGATCCAGCTGCCGGACCCGCGCCCCGACACCAAGGGCGAGTCGGGCCAGGTCCAGAAGACCGCCGCGGAGTCGTACCCCGCGCCGGACAAGAACACCCCGGCGAAGAACCCGTACAACCCGTCCTTCGAGACGGGCGCCGTGGACTTCGTCGCGAAGAACCCGCAGGCCGACGGCCGCGGCGTGACCATCGGCATCCTGGACTCGGGCGTCGACGTCAGCCACCCGGCCCTGCAGAAGACCACCACCGGCGAGCGCAAGATCGTCGACTGGGTCACCGCGACCGACCCGATCGCCGACGGCGACGCCACCTGGCGGGCCCAGATCACCCCGGTCACCACCTCCGGCGGCACCTTCACGGCCGGCGGCGCGAGCTGGAAGGCGCCCGAGGGCAGCTACCAGTGGAGCCGCTTCAGCGAGTCGATCACCGCCAACGGCGACATGAAGGGCGACGTCAACCGGGACGGGGACACCACCGACCGGTTCGGCATGCTCTACGACGCCGCCGCCGGCACCGTCCGCGTCGACACCGACCAGGACAACGACTTCACGAACAACGAGCCGATGAAGCCGTACAAGGACGGCTACCAGATCGGGTACTTCGGCACGGACAACCCGGCGACCGACGTCGCCGAGCGCATCCCGTTCGTGATCCAGATCCGCAAGGACGTCCCGATGGACCCGCTCGGCGGGGACTGGGTCGGCAAGAAGGCCGACTTCGTCAACATCGGCATCATCGAGTCCGAGCACGGCACGCACGTCGCCGGCATCACCGCCGCCAACAGCCTCTTCGGCGGCAAGATGAACGGCGAGGCGCCGGGCGCGAAGATCGTCTCCTCGCGCGCCTGCACCTGGTCCGGCGGCTGCACCAACATCGCGCTGACCGAGGGCATGATCGACCTCGTCGTCAACCGCGGCGTGGACATCGTCAACATGTCCATCGGCGGCCTGCCGGCGCTGAACGACGGCAACAACGCCCGCTCGGAGCTCTACAAGAACCTCATCGACACCTACGGTGTCCAGCTCGTCATCTCGGCGGGCAACGAGGGCCCCGGTGTCAACACCATCGGCGACCCCGGCCTCGCGGACAAGGTCATCTCCGTGGGTGCCGCGGTCTCCAAGGAGACCTGGGCCGCCAACTACGGCTCCGGCGTGACCAAGAAGTACAACATGTTCCCCTTCTCCTCGCGCGGTCCGCGTGAGGACGGCGGGTTCACGCCGACCATCACCGCCCCCGGCGCGGCCATCAACACCATCCAGACCTGGCTGCCCGGCGCGCCCGTGAAGGAGGCCGGCTACAGCCTGCCGGCCGGTTACGGCATGCTCCAGGGCACCTCGATGTCCTCGCCGCAGGCCGCGGGCGCCAGCGCCCTGCTGATCTCGGCCGCCAAGCAGCAGAAGATCGCGCTGTCCCCGGCGAGCCTGCGCACCGCGCTCACCAGCACCGCGAAGAAGATCGACGACGTCCCGGCGCACGCCCAGGGCTCGGGTCTGATCAACGTCCTCGGCGCGTGGGAGTCCATCCAGCGCGGCGCGAAGGCCAACGAGTTCACCGTCAAGGCGCCGGTCGACACCGCGATCGACCAGTTCCTGAAGACCCCGGGCTTCGGCACCGGCCTCTACGACCGCGAGGGCGGCCTGAAGGTCGGCCAGAAGAAGGTCTACGACGTCGTCGTCACCCGCACCACCGGCGTCAAGTACGGCACCCGCCACAACCTGAGCTGGCGCAACAACGACGGCACGTTCAAGGTCATCGGCGGCTACGACTACGTCACGCTGCCGCTGAACAAGCCCGTCACCATCAAGGTCGAGGCCAACGTCAAGACGGCCGGCGTGCACAGCGGCATCCTGCAGCTGGACGACGAGACCACCGAGGGCATCGACAAGCAGATCCTGACCACGGTCATCGCCTCCACCCCGCTGGCGCAGCCGTCGTTCTCCTTCTCGGACACCTCGTCCGTGCAGCGCAACAGCCACAAGTCGTACTTCGTCACCGTGCCGCAGGGCGCGAAGACCCTCGAGGTCGCCCTGGGCGGTCTCGCGGCGGGCAGCCAGACGCGCTTCATCTCGATCCACCCGTACGGCGTGGGCGTCGAGGACAGCGCGACCACCCAGTGCTACCCGAACTACGACAACCCGGCGAACAAGTGCCGCCCCGACCTGCGGTCGTACGCCGACCCGCAGCCGGGCGTCTGGGAGATCGAGGTCGAGTCGCGCCGCACGTCGCCGCTCCTCGACAACCCGTTCAAGCTGGACGTCTCCGTGCTCGGCGCGGCCTTCGACCCCGCGGTCAAGGTCCTGCCCGAGGTGAAGCAGGGCACCCCGGCGCCGGTCCAGTGGACCGTCAAGAACGACGGTGCGGCGATCACCGGCGGCAAGCTCCAGGGCGGCCCGCTCGGTTCGGCGAAGGTCGCCAAGCCGACCATCGCCAACGGTGAGACCCAGACCACCGAGGTCACGATCGGCGAGGGCGTCTCCCGCCTCGACATCGCGATCGGCAAGGTCTCCGACACGGCCGCCGACCTCGACCTCGAGGTCTACAAGGACGGCGTCAAGGTCGGCTCCTCCGCCGACGGCGACTCCGAGGAGGCCGTGAGCCTGGCCAACCCGGGCGCGGGCACCTACCAGATCAAGGTGCTCGGCTACGCGGTCCCGTCCGGCTCCACCACCTACGACTACCGCGACGTGTACTTCTCGGCCGCGCTGGGCTCCGTCCAGGTCGACGAGGCCGCCGCGGTGAACCTCGCCAACGGCGCCTCCACGGCGATCTCGGCGAACGTCCTGGTCAGCGCCGCCGCCCCCGAGGGCCGGCAGTTCTTCGGCCAGGTCCAGCTGCTCAACGCCCGCGGCACCGCCGCCGGCACCGGCAGCGTGCAGATCGAGAAGGTCCTGCCGTAGTACGCGGCAGACAACCGAAGGGCCGGTGCTCCGTCGAGCACCGGCCCTTCGGCCTTTCCGGCGGGACCTACCGGCCCAGCGAGCCCAGTGACTCGGCGTAGGTGCCGACCGCGTGGGCGATCACGTCCAGGTTGGTGTCGAAGACCTTCAGGTCCAGGTTCTTCAGGGTGTCGCCCGCCCCGTGGTAGTTCGGGTCGTACGGGGCGCCCGCCGTGCCGCCGTAGCGCTTGGCCTGCTCGGCGGTCTTGATGCCCTCGGCGCCCGTGAAGGTGCCGCCGGCCGGGATGCCGTTCTCGATGAAGGGGCCGTAGTCGGAGCGGCCGTCGAAGTCGCTGCCCTCGTGCGGCTTGCCCTTCCTGTCCAGGAAGCCGTTGATCAGCGCCTCGATCTGCGCCGAACCGGCCGGGCCCGCGCCCGCGCCCGTCCTGTCGGAGTCGTCGCCGTCGTACACGAACTGCACCGGGTTCGGCGAGGCGATCATGTCGAAGTTCAGGTAGAGGGCGATGTCCTTCCTCTGCTTCTCGGACAGCCGCGCCACGTAGTACTCGGAGCCCAGCAGACCCAGCTCCTCCGCCGACCACCAGGCGAAGCGCACCTTGTTGGCGGGCCTGCCGTGCGTCTCCTTCGCCAGCTTGAGCGCCACCTCCAGCAGAGCGGCCGAGCCCGAGCCGTTGTCGTTGATGCCCGGCCCCTCGGGGACGGAGTCCAGGTGGGCGCCGACGGCCACCACTCGGTCGGACCGGCCGCCCCTGGTCTCGGCGACGACGTTGCGGGTGGTCTTCTTGACGTGCTCCTGGTCCAGGTCCAGGCGCACCTTCACCTCGCCCCCGGCGGCGGCCGCGGTCAGCGCCTCACCGTCGGCGAGGGTGATGCCGGCGCTGGGGATGATCCCCTCGGCGGGCGAGGAGAAGCCGCCGCGCACCGGCGTGGTGCCGCTGTGGTTGTAGACGATGACACCGAGCGCGCCGGCCGCGGCGGCCGCCTTCTGCTTCTCCACGAAGGTGCAGGCCCCGCGCTTGACCAGGGCGATCTTCCCGGTGAAGGCGCCGGCCGGGTAGTCGTCGGCCGTGCAGCCCGGGGTCTCGTCGACCCGGGCGAGGGCGAGCGGGGCGGTCAGCCCGCCCTCCGGCGTGGACCTGGTGAAGGTGAAGGCGGCCGTGGCCAGCTCGCGCGGCTGGTCGCCGAGGACGGTGGTCCGCTCCGTCTTCGTGTGCGCCTCGTAGATGTCGAAGTCCTGGTACGAGACCTCGTACCCGGCCTTCTTCAGGGTGTCGTGCACGTAGGCCGCGGACGCCTGGTGGCCGGGACTGCCGGCGGCGCGGTTGCCGCCGTTGGCGTCGGCGATCTGCTGGAACTTCGCCAGGTGGCGGTAGGCCCCCCGGGCGGTGACCTCCTCCACGAGCTCCTTGGCGAGCCTGCCCTCGCGCGGGTGGGCGGCGGCCGGAGTGGCGGCGAGCAGAACGGGTGCGGCGACGGCGACGGCCGCGAGCGCGGCCAGCGCCGGTATGGAGCGGCGGTGGCGGCTGCGGTGGTCGGACATGGCGGTTCCCTCCCCGTGTTCGGTACGACGTCCGCATATCGGAGTCGACTGTCCGGACCATAGGTGCCGCGACCGGGACATCACGGACAGTCGCGGCCCGCGCAACGCAGCCGCCACAGAGTTGTCACACCCCGTCACGTTCCGGATCGGTGCGGCGCCGCACACCCGTTCTGCACGCAGATCGTCCGTACTGCGGACAATGGATTGGACAAGGCTCGTGGGGTCGAACGCATGATGGCTTCACGCGCGCACGCGTCGTACGTAGCTGAAGGAGTCACCGTGAGGGTCGGAATCGTCGGAGCCACCGGACAGGTCGGCGGAGTCATGCGCGGCATCCTCGCCGAGCGCAAGTTCCCGGTGGACGAGCTGCGGCTGTTCGCCTCGGCCCGTTCGGCCGGCTCGACCCTCGAGTGGGAGGGCCGGGAGATCACCATCGAGGACGCCTCGACGGCGGACTACTCCGGCCTGGACATCGTCCTCTTCTCCGCCGGCGGCGCCACCTCCAAGGCCCTCGCCGAGAAGGTCGCCTCCCAGGGCGCCGTCGTGATCGACAACTCGTCCGCCTGGCGCAGCCACCCCGAGGTGCCCCTCGTGGTCTCCGAGGTCAACCCGCACGCGATCAAGAACCGCCCCAAGGGCATCATCGCGAACCCGAACTGCACCACCATGGCCGCCATGCCGGTGCTGCGCCCCCTCCACGAGGAGGCCGGCCTGACCGCGATGATCGCCACCACCTACCAGGCCGTCTCCGGCTCCGGCCTGGCCGGTGTCGCCGAGCTCAAGGGCCAGGCCTGCGCGGTCTCCGAGGCCGCCGACCAGCTGACCTTCGACGGCGACGCGGTGGAGTTCCCCGAGCCGGCCGTCTACAAGCGTCCGATCGCCTACAACGTGGTCCCGCTCGCGGGCAACCTCGTCGACGACGGCTCCTTCGAGACCGACGAGGAGCAGAAGCTCCGCAACGAGTCCCGCAAGATCCTGGAGATCCCGGGCCTCAAGGTCTCCGGCACCTGCGTGCGCGTCCCCGTCTTCTCGGGGCACTCGCTCCAGGTCAACGCCCGCTTCGACCGCCCGATCAGCGTCGAGCGCGCCTACGAGCTGCTGAAGGACGCCCCGGGCGTCGAGCTGTCGGAGATCCCGACCCCCCTCCAGGCCGCCGGCAAGGACGCCTCGTACGTGGGCCGCATCCGCGCCGACGAGACGGTGGACAACGGCCTCGCGCTGTTCCTGTCGAACGACAACCTGCGCAAGGGCGCCGCGCTGAACGCGGTCCAGATCGCGGAGCTCGTGGCCGAGGAGCTGCGCGGCTGACCCCGGGGGCAGCACGACGGCAAGGGGGCGGGTGCCACGAGGTGCCCGCCCCCTTCCCGCTGTCTCCCGGCGCGCGCCCAGGGGCCGCGCCGCCGGGCCCGCGCCTCAGCCGCCGGCGGGGCCGGGGGCCGGCCTGCGGACCTCGAAGAGGAAGCAGCCGAACTCGGCGGCGCGCAGGTGCACCAGGGCCACCTCCGGCTCCGCGAAGGCCTCGTCGAGGGCCCGCTCGATCATCCCGTCGGGGTCCTCACCGAGGTCGAGGACCCGCCCGCCGAGGATGTGCCCGCGGGCGTCGTACCGCCGGGCGGTGCGCTGCACGCCCGCCCGGGCGAAGGGGTGTCCGCCGCCCGCCGCGGGCCCCGCGCAGGTCCCGGCGTGGATGAAGACCGGCCCCTGCTCGTCGTAGGCGCCCGGGTCCGCGCCCGTGCCGGCCGCCCAGCGGCGCAGCGGCGCGTACGAGACGAGCGCGATCCGTTCGCCCGCCGCGCTCGGCCGCAGGCAGCAGCGCAGCGGCGCCCCGCCCTCCTCGTCCCGGTACGGGACGCACTCCCGTCCGGCGTCGTCCCGTACCCGGAGCTCGCCGAGCGCCGTCTCCTCGATGGGCCTCGCCCAGTACCTGCTGTCCATGCCCGCCAGCCTGGCGGCGGCGGCCGCCGGAGTCCGGCGGAAATCCGACGTCGCGTTCGCCCGTGGATTACTCCTGCCCGGTGGCGCGAACCGCATGGAAGGATGACCGGGCAACGTCACCATCAAAGGAGATGAACGCGTGCCCGGCACGAATCTCACCCGTGAAGAGGCCCAGCAGCGGGCCAAGCTGCTCACCGTCGACTCGTACGAGATCGAGCTCGATCTCAGCGGCGCCCAGGAGGGTGGCACCTTCCCCTCCGTGACCACCGTGCGCTTCCAGTCGGCCGAGGCCGGGGCCGAGACCTTCATCGACCTGGTCGCCCCGGCCGTGCACGAGGTCGTCCTGAACGGCAGGCCGCTGGACGTCGCGGCGGTCTTCCGGGACTCCCGGATCGCCCTGAGCGGGCTCCAGGCCGGGGCGAACGAGCTCCGCGTCGTCGCGGACTGCGCGTACACCAACACGGGCGAGGGCCTGCACCGCTTCGTCGACCCGGTCGACCAGCAGGCCTACCTGTACACCCAGTTCGAGGTGCCGGACGCGCGGCGGGTCTTCGCCAGCTTCGAGCAGCCCGACCTGAAGGCCACGTTCCGGTTCACCGTGACGGCCCCCGAGGGCTGGACGGTCATCTCGAACTCCCCGACGCCGGAGCCGAAGGACCGGGTGTGGGCCTTCGAGCCGACCCCGCGCATCTCCTCGTACATCACGGCCCTGATCGTCGGCCCGTACCACGCGGTGCACAGCACGTACGAGGGCAAGGACGGCCAGGTCGTCCCGCTCGGCATCTACTGCCGGCCCTCGCTCGCCGAGTTCCTCGACGCGGACGCGATCTTCGACGTGACCCGGCAGGGCTTCGACTGGTTCCAGGAGAAGTTCGCCTACGACTACCCGTTCGCCAAGTACGACCAGCTCTTCGTGCCGGAGTTCAACGCGGGCGCGATGGAGAACGCGGGCGCGGTCACCATCCGCGACCAGTACATCTTCCGCTCGAAGGTCACGGACGCCACCTACGAGGTGCGCGCCGAGACGATCCTGCACGAGCTCGCGCACATGTGGTTCGGCGACCTGGTCACCATGGAGTGGTGGAACGACCTGTGGCTGAACGAGTCCTTCGCCACCTACACCTCGATCGCCTGCCAGGCCCACGCCGAGGGCTCGAAGTGGCCGCACGCGTGGACCTCGTTCGCCAACTCCATGAAGACCTGGGCGTACCGGCAGGACCAGCTGCCGTCCACGCACCCGATCATGGCGGACATCCGTGACCTCGACGACGTCATGGTCAACTTCGACGGCATCACGTACGCCAAGGGCGCCTCGGTGCTCAAGCAGCTCGTCGCCTACGTCGGCACGGACGCCTTCTTCAAGGGCGTCCAGGCGTACTTCAAGGCGCACGCGTTCGGGAACACCCGCCTGTCCGACCTGCTGGGCGCCCTGGAGGAGACCTCGGGCCGCGACCTGACCGCCTGGTCGAAGGCGTGGCTGGAGACGGCCGGCATCAACGTCCTGCGGCCGGAGATCACCACCGGCGCGGACGGTGTGATCACCGCCTTCGCCGTCCGCCAGGAGGCGCCCGCGCTGCCCGCCGGGGCCAAGGGCGAGCCCACGCTGCGCCCGCACCGGATCGCGGTCGGCCTGTACGACCTGGACGGCGGCAAGCTGGTCCGCACGGACCGGATCGAGCTGGACATCGACGGCGAGCTGACGGAGGTTCCGGAGCTGCTGGGCCGTGCGCGTCCGGCCGTCGTGCTGCTCAACGACGACGACCTGTCGTACGCGAAGGTCCGTCTGGACGAGGAGTCCCTCGCGACGGTCACCGCGCACCTGGGCGACTTCACCGACTCGATGCCGCGTGCCCTGTGCTGGGCCTCGGCGTGGGACATGACGCGGGACGGCGAGCTCGCCACCCGCGACTACCTCGCGCTCGTCCTGTCGGGCGTCGGCAAGGAGTCGGACATCGGCGTCGTCCAGTCCCTGCACCGCCAGGTGAAGCTGGCGATCGACCTGTACGCCGACCCGGCGTGGCGGGAGGAGGGGCTGGCGGCCTGGACCGCGGCCGCGCTGGAGCACCTGCACGCGGCGGAGCCGGGCAGCGACCACCAGCTGGCGTGGGCGCGTGCCTTCGCGGCCACGGCCCGTACGGAGGAGCAGCTGGCGTTCCTGTCGGCGCTGCTGGACGGCTCGGCCGTGGTCGAGGGCCTGGCCGTCGACACCGAGCTGCGGTGGGCGTTCCTGGAGCGGCTGGCGGCCACGGGCCGCGCCGACGAGGGGACGATCGCGGCGGAGCTGGAGCGGGACGCGACGGCGGCGGGCGAGCGGCACGCGGCGACGGCGCGGGCGGCGCGTCCGACGGCGGAGGCGAAGGCCGCGGCGTGGGCGTCGGTGGTGGAGTCCGGTGACCTGCCGAACGCGGTGCAGGAGGCGGTGATCGGGGGCTTCGTCCAGACGGACCAGCGGGAGCTGCTGGCCCCGTACGCGGCGAAGTACTTCTCGGCGCTGAAGGGCGTCTGGGAGTCCCGCAGCCACGAGATCGCGCAGCAGATCGCGGTGGGTCTGTACCCGTCGCTCCAGGTCTCCGAGGCCACCCTGGCCGAGACGGACGCGTGGCTGTCCGCTGCCGAGCCGAACGCGGCGCTGCGCCGGCTGGTCTCGGAGTCCCGCGCGGGTGTCGAACGCGCGCTGAAGGCCCAGGCGGCCGACGCCGCTGCCGCTGCCGCTCGGGCGTAGCCCCCACCCGTGCCCGTGGAGCATCCCGCCCCACGGGCACAGGGTGATTCGCCTCCGCGCCTCCGGCGTGGCTGCATGCGCCCGGGCGCGCCGCCGTTGCCGGGGGCGCTGCCCCCGGACCCCCGGTCCTCAAACGCCGGACGGGCTGGATTTCCCAGCCCGGCCGGGGCAATTCCAGCCTCGCCGGCGTTTGAGGCGCGGGTCCGGGCGGAGCCCGGGGAACGGTGGAAGAGGGGGTCCCCCCGGACGGAGTCTGGGGGAGGGTCGGGGACGGCTCCGCGCAGCGGCACCCCGCCCGGGCCCTGCGGCCCGGCGGGCTCCGGGCGAACGGCACGCGGCGCAGACCCGCCCAGGCTGCCCCGGGCCGAGAACTGCACGCGGCCCGCGGCTAGCGGGCCGCCGCGACGGTGCGCAGGGCCGTCAGGACGTGGGACACCGCCGGCGCGGCCTCGCCGCCCCGGCGGACCGCGGCGATCACGTGACGGGTGGGCCGGTCGTGGGTGAGCACCCGGACGGCCACGCCCGAGGCCCGGCTCGACACCATGCGCGGGACGAGCGCCACCCCCATCCCCGCCTCCACCATCGCCAGGATCGCCGTCCACCCGGACGCCGAGTGCGCCTGTTCCGGTACGAACCCCGCCGCCTCGCACGCGCCCACCGCGATCTCCGACCAGGGGCCGCTGCCCCCGTAGATCCACGGGTCGTCGGCCAGATCGGCCAGCCGTACCTCCGCCGCCCCGGCCAGCGCGTGTCCCGGGGGGAGCGCCACGTCCAGCGGGTCCTCCATCAGCGTCACCCGTGTGAACCGCGGATCGCGTGCCGTCGGCGCGTGGGCCGCCAGGGACAGTGCCAGGTCCACGCCCCCGGCCGCCAGCAGCTCGTACGACTCCGCGGCCTCCGTCTCGCGCACGTGGACCTCCACCCCCGGCCGGCTCTCCCGCAGCGCCGCCACCGCCGGTACGACGAGTGCCGGCACGGCGGTGGAGAAGGCGCCCACCCGCACCTCTCCCGCGTCCCCGGCGAGGTACCCCGCGAGTTCGGCGTCGGCCCGCTCCAGCTGTGCGAACACCGCCTCCGCGTGCCGCAGTACGAGGTGTGCCGCGTCCGTGAGGCGGACCCGCCGGCCCTCGGCCTCCAGCAGCACGACTCCCAGCTGCCGGGCGAGGTTCGTCAGCTGCTGCGAAACGGCCGAGGGCGTCATGTGCAGCGCCTCGGCCGTCGCGGTCACGGTCCCCCGTTCGGCGAGGGTCCGCAGGATCCGCAGCTTCTTGATGTCCCACTCGGTCATGGGCCGAACCTACCGGCGGCCCTGCCCGGCGGCCCTACCGGCGGGCGCTCCCCAGCATGACCCCGCCGAGGATCAGCGCCATGCTCAGCAGCTGCGCGGAGCCGGTCCGCTCGCCCAGCAGCAGGAAGCCGAGTCCGGCCACGCAGACGGGCTGGAGGTAGTAGACGATTCCGGCCCGGGCCGCCCCGATGACCGAGACCGCCTTGTTCCAGGCGAAGAACGCGACCGCCGAGGAGAACACCCCGACGTACAGCAGCGCTCCGACGGACCCGGCGGTGACCTCGAAGGCGCCCTGGACGGAGACGGACACCGCGTACGCGGGTGCCAGCATCAGCGCGCCGAGCGCGAAGGTGGTCATGAGGAAGGCCAGGCCGCCCAGTTCGGCGGGCTTGCGCTTGAGCAGGGCGCTGTACGTGGCGAAGGAGAGGGCGGCGGCGAACATCCACAGGTCGCCGGCGCCGAAGTCGAAGCCGATGGAGCCGTCCCCGACGAGCAGCAGCACGCCGAAGGCGGCGACGGACATCCCGATGGTGCGCCGGGCGCCGAGCCGTTCGCCGCCGAGCCGGGCGTACAGCGCCATGATGACGGGCGAGGCCGCCATGATCATGCCCATGTTGGAGGCGGAGGTGGTCAGTCCGGCCTGGTGCACGAGGGTGTTGTAGAGCGTGACGCCGAACAGCGAGGCCAGGGCGATGAATCCGAAGTGCCGGCGGATCAGCGCCCGCTGCTGCCAGACCTGGCGGGCGGCGAAGGGGGCTACCGCGACGAGGGCGATGACCCAGCGCCAGAACACGGCCTGCACGGGCGGGACGTGTCCGGCCATCCCCCGGGTGGCGACGAAGCTGCCGGACCAGACGACCGTCGCGAGGAGGGCGAGGAGCACGCCGAGTCCGGCGGCTCCCTTCTTCCCTGTGCCCGCCGCGGTGGGCTGTGCGTGCGAAGCGGTGCGGACGCGGTCCGTGACGGCCACTGCGGGTCTCCCCCTCGGGTTGGTCTGTGTCGTTCGTGGCTCTACCGTCGCACCGGTCCATCGCTCAGGTCCATCGAAATGTTGTGATCGATCCGTTCAGTAGAACTGAACGATTCCTGGCTTGCGGTCTGCGCGGCGCCCTGGGCGGCCGCCCGGGCCGCCGTCCGGGCGGCGAAGAGCTGTCCGGCGACGGTGGCGCCGAAGGCGACCGCCATGCCCACCAGCTGGACCGGGGTCAGCGCCTGGCCGAGGGCGGCCCAGCCGATGACGGCGGCGGTGAGCGGGGAGAGCGGGCCCAGGAGGGTGACCGAGGTGGCGCTGAGCTGGCCGATGCCGCGGAACCAGAGCCAGTACGCGGTTCCGGTGTTGATCAGCATCATGTAGCCGTAGCCGAGGAAGGCCATGCCGTCGAGCGCGGGCGGGGCGCCTTCCACGAGGGCGGCGATCGGGATGATGACCAGCCCGCCCGCGGTGAGCTGCCAGCCGGTCATGGCCAGCGGGCCGACGCCTTCGGGCCGCCCCCAGCGCTTGGTCATGACGGTGCCCGCGCCCATGGAGGCGGAGGAGACCACGCCGGCGATGATCCCGATGAGGTCGAGCTTCGCCTCGGCGGTGAGGACGACCATGCTCACGCCGAAGGCCGCCACGACGGCCGCGAGGACCGTGCGCAGGCTCGCGCGTTCGCCGAGGAGCAGCGCGGCGAGTCCGACGACGAACAGCGGTCCGGCCGAGCCGAGCACGGCCGCGACCCCGCCGGGCAGCCGGTAGGCGGAGAGGAACAGCAGGGGGAAGAAGGCACCGATGTTGAGGGTGCCGAGGACGGCGGACTTCCACCACCACTCGCCCTTGGGCAGGGTGCGGGACAGGGCGGTCAGCAGCAGTCCGGCGGGCAGGGCCCGCATCACGCCGGTGAACAGGGGCCGGTCGGGCGGCAGCAGCTCGGTGGCCACGGCGTAGGTCGAGCCCCAGGAGACGGGCGCGAGGGCGGTGAGGGCGACGGTGGCGATGCGCTTCATGGCGCTGACTCCTCGGCGGGTGAGGAACGAAGGACGGGAGGCGTGAGGCGTGGTGCGGGGGCGCGGCTCAGGCGGCGGCCGGGGCCGGGGCGGCCGCGGCGGCGGGGGCGGGGGCCGGGGCCGGCGGCTCGGCGTGGACGGCCTCGGCGGGCAGGTGCGGCTCCAGGCGGACCAGCGCCAGGGCGGCCCCGAGCGCGCTGACGGTGAGGAGGGCCCAGGGCAGGCGGCCGTCGACGGCGAGCAGGGCGGTGAAGAGCGAGGGGGCGAGCGCGGTGGCCAGCGAGTAGGAGAGCTGATAGGTGGCCAGGTAGCGGCCGCGGACGGCTTCGGGGGCGGCGGAGACCGACAGGGCGCCGCCGGAGGGGCTGTGCACCAGCTCGCCGAGGGTGTAGACGACCACGATGACCATCAGGGCGACCAGGGTGGCGGTCTGTCCGGGGCGGACGGTGCCGAGCACGATCTGGCCCGCGAAGGCGGCGGCGAAGAGCAGGGAGCCGAGGGCGGCCGCGCGGGTGCGCCGGGCGCCGGACTTGCGGACCCGGCTCGCGATCAGCACGCCGGCTCCGGCGCACAGGGCGGTGTTGAGGGTGAAGGCGGCTCCGGTGAGGGAGTCGGGCGCCATCAGCCAGGTGGAGAGGTAGAGCGGGAAGAGGACGGAGAGGGCGGCGTAGCCGAGCGCGGCGAGGAAGTTGGCGGCGGTCAGTCCGAGGAAGGGCCGGTCGCGCAGGACCATCCGGTAGCCGGCGGCCTCGCGCTTCGCGGTGCCGCCCTCGCCGCCCGGCACCGGGCGGACCCGGGAGACGAGCAGTCCGGCGAGGGTGAAGGCCAGCGCGTTGCCCCAGGCGGTGTAGGTGAACCCGCCGGTCCCCCACAGGGCGAGGACCCCGGTGACGAGCAGGGCGCCCGCGCCCATGCCGGCGTTCTGCAGGGCCCGGATCGAGGCCTGGAGCCGGTCGCGGGCGGAGCCTCGCGCCACCTCCCCGATCAGCGACTGCTGGACGATCGAGAAGGAGCGGTCGGCGAGGGCGGTGACGAGGGTGACGGCGGCGAAGGCGGCCGGCGAGCTCGCGAAGGGGTAGAGCGCGAAGCCGGCCGCCCGCATCCCGTAGAGGACCAGGTTGACCTTCTTGGCGCCGAACCGGTCGACGGCCGTCCCGGCGAGCGGCATGAAGGCCAGTCCGGCGACACCCGTGACGGTCATGACCAGTCCGACGAGGGTGAAGGAGAGCCCGGTGACGTGATGGAAGAAGACCAGCGAGAACGGCACGTACATGCCGATCCCGACCGCGCTGATCCCGACACCGGCGAGCAGGGCCCGCTCACCCGCGACTCTCGTTTCCATTGCTTCCCCCCGCGGTTGGCCGATCGAAGTAGGTCGACGGCAAGTAGGTCGATAGCAAGTAGCTTACTCGTAAGCTACTTTCCGTCAAGCAACTTTCTTGCGATCGACTTCCGGAAGGCTGGATACTGCGCCCATGACCGAGGCCAACAAGGACGCCGTCGACGCCATCGCCGCCCAGTGGCACGCGGTGCGCCCTGACCTGAACACCGAACCCATGGAAGTCTTCGGACGCATCTACCGGATCGCCCGGGCCATGGGTGACGAGATGGAACGGGCGTATGCACGCTTCGGGATCTCGCGGGGCGAGTTCGACGTGGTCGGCACCCTGCGCCGCTCCGGAGAGCCGTACACGCTCTCGCCCCGGCAGCTCTCGGCGACGCTGATGCTCACCACCGGCGGCATGACGGGACGTCTGGACAAGCTGGAGAAGGCCGGGCTGCTCTACCGCAAGCCCGATCCGCACGACCGGCGCGGACTGCAGGTGACGATCACCGACCGCGGCCTCGCGCTCATCGACGAGGCCGTCACGGCCGGCCTGGAGGTGCAGCGCGCCGCGCTCGCCGGACTGAGCGACGAGGAGGCCGCCGTACTCACCGGCCTGCTCCGCAAGCTGATGGCCGGGATGTGAGAACACGACAGGGCGCCGGGGGGCGTCGCACGACCCGATCGAATCGGCGGTGCGGACCCCCGGCGCCCGGGAAAGTCATACGGTGCCGCCCCTGAGGGGCGGCGCGTCAGGCCTGCTTCTGCGGCTTGTCCGACTTGTCGAGGACCATCACGAGACCCGTGATGACCAGGAACAGCACGATCGGCAGCGCCACGTACAGGCCGAGCGTCTCGCCGACGCTCAGGCCCGCGCCCGGGTCGTCGCCGTCGTCGCGGGTGAGCGCGAGGGCGGGAGACGTCATCAGCAGCATCATCAGCGCAGATCCGGCCGTGATGGTGCCGGCGCGCAGAGCGTTCTTCTTGTCCACGGTGCCAAACTAGCGAACGCCCCGGCGGCCCGCGCGCCCGGGGGTGCCGTACGGGGTCAGGCCCCCTTCCGCAGAGCCCTCAGCAGGGCGTTCGCCCGGGGCGAGGCGGCCAGTTCCTCCAGGGTCAGCGGCCGCCCGTCGGCGTCGGCGACCGGCAGCCGCCAATTGGGGTACTGGTCCCAGGTGCCCGGCAGGTTCTGCGGCCGCCGGTCCCCCACCGCGTCCGGCAGCCATACGCCGACCAGCCGGGCGGGAGTGCGCAGCAGGAACCCGTACAGGGCCCGTACGGCGGCCTCCTCGTCCCCGGTGTCCAGGCCCAGCCCGCCGAGCAGTTCCAGCCACTCGGCGGTGTCGGCGGCGTCCTCGGCCCGCTCCCGCTCGACGGGACGCGCCAGCAGGCCGAGCCGGTCGCGCAGTTCCACGTGGCTCCCGGCCAGCTTGGCGGCCGTGGGCGGCAGGTCGTGGGTGGTGACGGTGGCCAGGCAGTCGGCCCGCCAGTCCTGCGGCGCGAGCGGCTTGCCGCCGCCGTCCCAGTCCCGCTCGAACCAGAGCACCGAGGTGCCGAGCACCCCGCGCCGGGCCAGCGCCCGGCGCACCCGCGGCTCAACCGTCCCCAGGTCCTCGCCGATGACCAGCGCCCCGGCCCGGTGGGCCTCCAGGACCAGCACCGCCAGCATGGCCTCACCGTCGTACGAGACGTACGTGCCCTCGGCGGGCGGGGTCCCCTCCGGGATCCACCACAGCCGGAACAGCCCCATGACGTGGTCGATGCGCAGGGCGCCCGCGTAGCGGAACACCGAACGCAGCAGGGACCGGAACGGCGCACAGCCGGTCTCCGCCAGCCGGTCCGGCCGCCAGGGCGGCAGCCCCCAGTCCTGCCCGCGCGCGTTGAAGGCGTCCGGCGGGGCGCCCGCGGAGGCGTCCCGGGCGTGGAAGGAACCCGTGCGGGCGTCCGAGCCGTCGGGGTGCACCCCGACGGCGAGGTCGTGCACGATCCCGACCGCCATCCCGGCGTCCCGGGCCACGTGCTGGGCCGCGGCGAGCTGGGTGTCCGTCAGCCACACCAGCCAGCGGTGGAAGTCGGCCCGTCCGCCCGGTTCCCGCCCCGCGCACCAGGAGGCGTGCGCGTCCAGCGGGGCCCCCTGCGCGGCGCAGAACGCCCGGTAGGCGGCTTCGCGCTCGGGCGTGCGCGGGACGGCGTACAGCAGCTCCAGAGCGGCCCGCTTGAGTTCCCACACCGCGTCCCGGTCGATCAGCGCACCCTTCTCCAGCACCTGGCGGCGCAACTCGCCGCCTCGGCGGGAGAGTTCGTCGAGGGCCTCGCGCCCGGGGCACTCCGCGTACTCCGGCACGTCCTCGATCCGCAGGTACACGGGGTCCGGGAAGCGGCGCGAGGAGGGCCGGTACGGGGACGGGTCGGTCGGGGTGCCGGGCACGGCCGCGTGCAGCGGGTTGACCTGGATGAAGCCCGCGCCGTGGGTGCGCCCGGTCCAGCGGGCGAGTTCGGCGAGGTCGCCGAGGTCGCCCATGCCCCAGGAGCGCTCGGAGAGCAGCGAGTAGAGCTGGACGAGCACCCCGTGGGCCCGCCCGGGCGCGGCGGGCGCCCGCTCCGGGGCCACGATCAGCGTGGCCGCCCCGGTCCGCCCGTCCGGCGTGGCGCACGCGATCCGGTGCACTCCCAGGGGCACTTCGGCGGGCACGGCCCCGCCGGACCACTCGACGTGCCGGGGCCGGCGGCCCGTTTCCGCCGAGCCCGTTTCCGCCGGCTCCGGTTCCGCCGAGCCCGGTTCCGCCGGCTCCGGTTCCAGCCGGATCCGGGTGCCGGCGGGCAGGGCGGCCAGTTCGGCCGGTGGCGGCTCGCCCTCCCACCACACCAGCGTCGGAGGCAACAGCCGCTCCCGTGCCTCCCGTTCGGCGGCCTCCACCTCCGCCCGGACGTCCTCGGGGGTGTCGGTGCGGACTCCGAGCATCCCGAGTACGGCGCGGACCGTGGCCCGCGGTACGGGGACGGTGACGTCCGCGGCGGGCTGGTAGGCGGTGGCCACACCGTGCAGGGCCGCGAGCCGGGCCAGGTCGTCGTCCATGGGCGCACTCCTTTGTGCTGAGGGTGGGTCGGCGCCCGGTCAACACCGGGGCGGCACCCTGGGACACGGCCGCGAACACAGCAGCCCTACCCAGTACGGGGCATCGCATTCCTGGCGCATACCGGTCAGATCGCCCATCCGCATTGACACTCCAGCCGCACGGGTGGTGGGCTCGGGCTCATCCGTACGAGCGGGGGACGTCTCGGGACGAGGAGGCTCTGTGCAGCTCAGGGGCAGGAAGCGGACGGCGGCCGCGGCCGTGGCGGTGATCGGTTCGCTGCTGGGCGGGGCGGTCGCCTCGGCTCCGACCGGCATGTTCACGGTCGTGACCGGTCCGGCCGGCCCCGACCGCGAACCGGCCGCCGTCGCCGGCGCGGGAGCCTCCGCCGAACTCGTCCTCGACCCCGCCGCCAACCCCCCGCGCACCGCCGCCGAAGGGCCCGCCGTATGGCCCCGGCCGCAGTCGATGACCGCCGATCCGGCGCGCGAGGTGCCCCTGGGCACGGAGGCCGTGCTGGTGGCCCCGGCCGACGCGGACCCCCATGCCGTCCGGGTGGTGCGGGAGGCCCTGCGCGCGGCGGGCGTCCGCACCGTGCGCGAGACCGCCCCCGGCGCCCCGCTGCCCGCGCACGGCACGGTCGTACGGCTCCAGGGCCCGGACGCCCAGGAGGCGTTGCGGGCACTGGGGGCGGCCGAGCCCGGCGACCTGCCGGAGGGCGGCTACCGGCTGGCGGTGGGACGGCCCGGTGGCCGGGACACGGTCGCGCTGGCCGGCGTCGGCGAGGACGGGCTGTTCCACGCGGCGCAGACGCTGCGTCAGCTGCTCGCGGCGGGCGCCGGGAAGGCGCCCGGCGTGCTGGTGCGGGACTGGCCCGCGGCGCCGGTGCGCGGGATCACCGAGGGTTTCTACGGGGAGCCGTGGACCGGGGAACAGCGCCTCGCACAGGTGGAGTTCATGGGCCGCACCAAGCAGAACCGGCTGCTGATCGCGCCCGGCGACGACCCGTACCGGACGACGGCCTGGCGGCAGGAGTACCCGGCGGAGCGGCAGGAGGAGTTCCGCGCGCTGGCCGAGAAGGCCCGCGCCAACCGGGTCGTACTGGGCTGGGCGGTCTCGCCCGGTCAGTCGATGTGCCTGTCCTCGCAGGACGACCGCGCCGCCCTCGCCCGCAAGCTGGACGCGATGTGGGAGCTGGGCTTCCGCGCCTTCCAGGTGCAGTTCCAGAACGTCAGCTACTCCGAGTGGGGCTGCCGCGAGGACCGCGAGAAGTACGGGCGGGGGCCCGCGGCGGCCGCGAAGGCGCACGCGGAGGTCGCGGGCGAGCTGGCGGCGCACCTGGCGGCCCGCAAGGACCGGGGGACGGCCGCGCTGTCGCTGCTGCCGACGGAGTACCACCAGCAGGGCTCCACCACCTACCGCAAGGCCCTGGCGGCCGCGCTGGACCCGCGGGTCGAGGTGGCCTGGACGGGCGTGGGCGTGGTGCCGCGCACGATCACCGGCAAGGAGGTGGCCGGGGCGCGCTCCACGATGGGCCACCCGCTGGTGACGATGGACAACTACCCGGTCAACGACTGGGACCCGGCCCGGATCTTCCTCGGCCCCTACGCGGGCCGCGAGCCCGCCGTGGCGGGCGGCTCCGCGGCGCTGCTGGCCAACGCGATGCCGCAGGGCACCCTGTCGCGGATCCCGCTCTTCACGGCGGCCGACTTCGCGTGGAACCCGCGCGGTTACCGGGCCGGGGAGTCCTGGGCGGCGGCGGTGCGCGAGCTGGCGGGCCCGGACGCGCGGGCGCGGGAGGCGGTGGCGGCGCTGGCCGGGAACACCGCGTCGTCGGGTCTGAAGCTGGAGGAGTCGGCGTATCTGAAGCCGCTGGTCGAGCAGTTCTGGAAGGCCCGCGCGGCGGGGGATCCGGCGGCCGGGGCCGACCTGCGCAAGGCCTTCACCGTCCTGCGGGAGGCGCCCGCCAGGCTGCCGTCGCTGTCGGCCGAGGCGGGCCCCTGGCTTGACCGGCTGGCGCGCTACGGGACGGCCGGGGAACTGGCGCTCGACGTCCTCCAGGCCCAGGCCAAGGGCGACGGGACGGCCGCGTGGAAGGCGTACCAGGCCCTGGACACGGCCCGGCAGGCACTGGCCGAGCCGGGCACGGTGCGGGTGGACAAGGCCGTACTGGACCCCTTCCTGAAGCAGGCCGCCGCGGAGGCGGACGCGTGGACGGGAGCCGCACGGAAGACGGGCACGGTGACGAAGGACGCGAACAGCTGGACGGTCCGGCTGGACGCGGCGCGCCCGGTGTCGGCGGTGACGGTGATGACGGACCCGCTCCCGGCGGGCGCGCGGGGAGCGGCGGTGGAGGTCGAGGTGCCCGGCCAGGGCTGGCGCAAGGTGGCCGAGGCCGCCACCTCTGGCTGGACCCAGGTGGACACGGGCGGGGTCCTCGCGGACGCGGTGCGGCTCTCCTGGGCGGACGCGAGTGCCGCTCCCCGGGTTCACCAGGTGGTGCCGTGGCTCGGTGACGGCCCGCAGGCCCGCTTCGAGCTGGCGGACGGCGCGGCCGACGCGGAGGTCGGGGGCGCGGCGCAGCGGGTGTCGGCGAAGCTGACCGCGCTGGGCGCCGGTGAGGTCCGCGGGCCGCTGACGGCGAAGCCCCCGGCGGGCGTGTCGGTACGGCTGCCGGGGACCGTGGTGGCCCCGCGCGGCGGTCAGGTGTCGATCCCGCTGGAGGTCAGCGTCGCCCCGGCGACGGCGCCGGGCACCTATGCGGTTCCGGTCACCTTCGGCACGGAGACCCGCACCCTGACGGTGCGTGCGGTGCCGCGCACGGGCGGGCCGGACCTGCTGCGCACGGCGCGGGCGAGTTCCTCGGGGGACGAGACCGCGGACTTCCCGGCGTCGGCGGCGGTCGACGGCTACCCGAACACCCGTTGGTCCTCGCCGGCGGTGGACGGCGCGTGGTGGCAGGCCGAACTGCGCGCCCCGGCCCGGATCGGCCGCCTGGAGCTCCACTGGCAGGAGGCGTACCCGTCGGCGTACCGGGTGGAGACCTCCGCGGACGGCCGCGTCTGGCGCCCGGCGGCCACCGTCCCCGCCTCGCGCGGGGGCCGCGAGACGGTCCGCGTGGACGCCCCCGACTCCCGGTTCGTCAGGGTCACGTGCGAGCGCCGCGCGACGCGCTTCGGCTGTTCGCTGTGGGGCGCGGAGGCGTACGCGGTGACTCCGTAAGCCCGCGGCCCCGCTGCGGGGGGGCGCCGCCCCCGAACCTCCGCTCGTCAAACGCCGGAGGGGCTGAAAGTGCCCGCTGGTGGCGGACGGCAGGAGCGAAATCCAGCCCCGCCGGCGCTTGAGGCGCGGGGGTCCGGGGGCAGCGCCCCCGCAGCGGCGCCGCACCCGACAGGGGCAGGTCCGGGGCAGCGCCCCGGGTGGGGCAGCGCCCCGGGTGACCGGCGCTGCAGGGCTATCCCGCCGCGAGCCCGATGCGCTCCAGCGCATCCTCCGCCCCGTACGGCTGGAGGTACGGCATCCACCGCGGATCCCGGTGCCCCGTGCCGATGATCCGCCAGGCCAGCCCGGACGGCGGCGCCGGCTGGTGCCGCAGGCGCCAGCCGAGGTCGACCAGGTGGCGGTCCGCCTTGACGTGGTTGCAGCGGCGGCACGCGGCGACGACGTTGTCCCACACGTGCTGGCCGCCCCGGCTTCGCGGGATGACGTGGTCGACGCTGGTGGCGACGGCACCGCAGTACATGCAGCGTCCCCCGTCGCGCGCGAACAGGGCGCGCCGGGTGAGCGGAACGGGCCCCCGGTAGGGGACCCGTACGAAGCGCTTGAGCCGGACCACGCTGGGCGCGGGGACGACCCTTGTCGCGCTGTGCAGATAGGCGCCGGATTCCTCCAGGGAGACGGCCTTGTTCTCCAGGACGAGGACGAGCGCGCGGCGGAGCGGTACGACGCCGAGGGGCTCGTACGACGCGTTGAGGACCAGGACGTGCGGCACGGACTGCCTCCTTGTACGCCGGCGGCGCGTGGCTCGCGCCGGGACGATCTGCTCTCCAGTCTCTCCTTACGGCTGGTCGAAGCGCCACCACGCGCCCGTAACGGGTCCGGGGTGTTTTCAACCACACCTGCTTCCTGCCCAAGTGAGTCCCGTCTCTCCCTCGAACAGGAAGCCCCTCGGCAAACACGTCGCAGGGATTGCCCCGTTAGTGTGGTTGGTCTGCCCGCACACCCCTTCCGGGCAGACCGCTACACCTGGAGGTTCCCGTCGTGCCCTGGCCCGCCGCTCTGCTGCCGCTCGCAGCGGACGTTCCGGACGCGCCCGCCTCGGTCAAGGAGGCGCAGGAGAGCGTCACCGAGGCCGCGAGCTTCATCGAACAGAACTGGGCCACCTGGCTGGGCATCGGCCTGCGGATCCTGCTGATCGTCGTGATCGCGGCCGCACTGCGCTCGGTGGTCCGCAAGGCGCTGACCAAGCTCATAAACCGGATGAACACCAGCGCCGAGGCCGTCGAGGGCACCGCCCTGGGCGGACTGCTGGTCAACGCCGAGCGCCGACGCCAGCGCTCGGAGGCCATCGGCTCGGTCCTGCGGTCGGTGGCTTCGTTCCTGATCCTCGGCACGGCCGCGCTGATGGTGCTGGCCGCCCTGAAGATCGACCTGGCCCCGCTGCTGGCGAGTGCCGGTGTGGCCGGTGTGGCGATCGGTTTCGGCGCCCGCAACCTGGTGACCGACTTCCTGTCCGGCGTCTTCATGATCATGGAGGACCAGTACGGCGTCGGGGACAAGATCGACGCCGGAGTGGCCTCGGGCGAGGTCATCGAGGTCGGTCTGCGCGTCACCAAGCTGCGCGGGGACAACGGCGAGATCTGGTACGTGCGCAACGGCGAGATCAAGCGGATCGGCAACCTCAGCCAGGGCTGGGCGACCGCCGGGGTGGACATCCAGGTCAAGCCGACCGAGAGCCTGACCCGGATCCGCGAGGTGGTCCAGGAGGTCGCCGACACCCTGGCGAAGGAGTCCCCGTGGGACGAGCGCCTGTGGGGTCCGGTGGAGGTGCTGGGCCTGGACGAGGTGCTGCTCGCCTCGATGACGGTGAAGGTGTCGGCGAAGACCATGCCCGGCAAGCAGTTCGCGGTGGAGCGGGAGCTGCGCTGGCGGATCAAGGAGGCCTTCGACGCCGCGGGCATCCGGATCATCGGTGGCGCGGCCGCGCCCGCCGACGAGGAGGAGGCCCCGGCGGACCCGGCGGCCGCCGTCGCCGCCCCCTCGGCGCTGGCGAACCCGGCCTCCCCGCAGTCCCTGGCCACCGCCCCGATCCCGGCGCCCGGCGGACCGAAGATCACGAAGTAGCCCCGAGACACGCCTTCCCCGCTGCCCCGCAGGACGAGCCTGCGGGGCAGCGGCATTGACAGGGCCCGAACAGTGATAGGAAACTTACCTAACAGTCCTCCCCCGGCGCGTACCGCCCGTCCGTACCATCCGCTGTACCGTCCGTCCGTACCGTTCGTCCGTACCGTCTGCTCCGGCGAGAGAGAGACCGCGCCATGCCCGCCGCCACGCCCGGAACACCCAGCCTGCTGCGCGCCATGAACGACCGCGCCGCGCTCGAACTCCTGCTGGCGCACGGGCCGCTCTCCCGGACCCGGATCGGCAGCCTGACCGGACTGTCCAAGCCCACCGCCTCGCAGCTGCTGGCCCGCCTGGAGGCCGCCGGACTCGTCGTGGCCACCGGCACCGACGGCGGCCGTCCCGGTCCCAGCGCCCAGCTGTACTCCGTCAACCCCCGGGCCGCGTACGTCGGCGGACTGGACGTCACCCCGGGGCGGGTGCTCGCGGCCGTCGCCGACCTCACCGGCACCGTGGTCGGCACGCACGAGGTGCCGTACACCGAGGGGGCGGACGCCGTCGGACAGGTGACCGAAGCCCTCGGCGAGGCGGTCAAGGCCGCCGGACTGCACCGCTCCGACCTGCACCGGGTGGTCATCGCCACCCCCGGCGCCTTCGACCCGCAGACCGGCCGGCTGCGGTACGCGGGCCACCTCCCCGGCTGGCACTCCCCCACGCTGCTCGACGAGCTGGCCGCGGCCCTGCCGATGCCCGTCGAGTACGAGAACGACGTCAACCTCGCGGCCGTCGCCGAGCAGCGCCTCGGGGCGGCCCGCGGCCACGAGGACTTCGTCCTGCTGTGGAACGAGGAGGGGCTCGGCGCCGCCCTCGTGCTCGGCGGCCGGCTGCACCGCGGCTGGACCGGCGGCGCGGGCGAGGTGGGCTTCCTGCCCGTGCCGGGCCACCCCCTGGTCCGCCGGCCGGCCCGCGCCAACACCGGCGGCTACCAGGAGCTGGCCGGCGCCCAGGTGGTGCCCGGCCTCGCCGCCGGATTCGGCGTGAAAGCCGAGGGCGCGCCCGCGCCGGCCTCCGAGACCGGAACACCACCCGGCGCCGGGGCCGCCGGGGCGGTGGCAGGAGCCGGACCCGGACCCGAGGCCGGGGCAGCGGCCGGGGCCGAAGCCGGAGCCGGGGCCGGAGCTGGACCCGGGGCAGGAGCCGGAGATGGACCCGAGGCCGGGGCCGGAGCTGGACCCGAGGCAGGAGCCGGAGCTGGACCCGAGGCAGGAGCCGGAGCTGGACCCGAGGCCGGGGCAGGGGCAGCGGCAGGGGCAGCGGCCGGGGCAGGGGGTCTGTCCCCGGGTGGGGCCGGTGGGGCGCACAGTCCCGAGGTTGCCGCCGCCGTCGCTCTCCTCGCCCGGGCCGCCGCCACGCCCGAAGGGCCCCACCTGCGCTTCCTCCAGTCGTACGCCACCCTGCTGGCGACCGGTCTCGCCTCCCTCGTGGCCGTCCTCGACCCGGAGATCGTGGTCCTCTCCGGAGCCGTGATCGCCGCCGGCGGCGACCCGCTGCGCAGGCTCCTGGAGGAGGAGCTCGCCGAACTGGCCCCCTCCCGCCCCCGCCTGGTCTCCGGCGAGGTCCCGGAGCGCCCGGTCCTGCGCGGCGCCCTGGAGACCGCGCTGGCCGCCACCCGCGACGAGGTCTTCGACACCTCCCGCTGACCCCGAACCCGCACCCGAACCCGCACCCGCACACACCCGCACCGCCCCCGCATCCGCATCCGCATCCGCATCCGCATCCGCACACCCGCGCGCACCCCCACTGGCACCCCCCATCGGTAGTTCCTCCCGCAGAGAGTGAGCCCCGCCATGCCCAGAACCGGACGCCCGGTCACCGCGACCGTCCTGCTCGCCGCGATATCCGTACTGGCCACCGCCTGTACGGGCCAGGGAGCCGACACCGCCTCCGACGACCCGAAGGCCCAGGTCACCCTCAACTTCTGGCACGGCTGGTCCGCGCCGGGTGAGGTGAAGGCGATCGAGGAGAACATCGCCCGCTTCACGAAGGCGCACCCCAACATCAAGGTCGAGGTCACCGGCAACATGACCGACGACAAGATCAACCAGGCGCTGCGCGCGGGCGGGGACAAGGCCCCGGACGTGGTCTCCTCCTTCACCACCGACAGCGTCGGCAAGTTCTGCAACTCCCGCGCCTTCGCCGACCTGAACCCCTTCCTCGCCAAGTCCGGGATCGACAAGGCCAAGGTCTTCCCCAAGACCCTGCTGGAGTACACCCAGTTCGACGGCAACCAGTGCACGCTGCCGCTGCTGAACGACGCGTACGGGCTCGTCTACAACAAGACCGCCTTCGCGGAGGCCGGCATCACCGAACCCCCCAAGACGTGGAGCCAGTTCACCGAGGTCGCGCAGAAGCTGACGAAGCCGAAGGGGGATTCGTACGAGCAGGTCGGGCTGATGCCCACCTTCCACGGCTACGAGACCACCCCCATGCGGCTGGCGGCGCAGTGGAGCCCGGCGTACTTCGGCGCCGACGGCAAGTCCAACCTGGCCAAGGACCCGGCCTTCGCTCAGATGCTGACCGCGCAGAAGGACCTGGTGGCCAAGCTCGGCGGCTACGAGAAGCTGGAGCGCTTCCGCAGTACCTTCGGCGACGAGTGGAGTGCCGAACACCCCTTCCACACCGGCCAGGTCGCCATGCAGGTCGACGGCGAGTGGCGGGCCGCGATGGCCCAGGAGGCCGGGGTGAAGTTCGAGGTGGGCACCGCTCCACTGCCCGTGCCCGACGACCGGATCGGCGACTACGGCAAGGGCTACCTCTCGGGCACGATCATGGGCATCGCCGGGGGCAGCAAGAAGCAGAACGCGGCCTGGGAACTGGTCAAGTACATGACCACCGACACCGAGGCGGTGGTGGCCTTCGCCAACGCCATCCACAACATCCCCTCCACGCTGGCGGCCCTGGAGTCGCCGGCCCTCCAGGTGACCCCGCAGTTCAAGACCTTCATCGACATCGCGCGGCACCCGAAGTCGAACACCACCCCCGCCCAGGCCGACGGGGGCACCTACCAGCTGACCCTCCAGGACTTCGCCTACGCCGTGGAGAAGGGCGACGTCGCCGACATCCCGGCCGGGCTCGCCAAGACGGACCAGCAGATCGACACGGACATCGCGAAGGCCAAGTAGCCCCAGATGACCACCACGAACCCGCTGCGCTCCAAGCGCCGCCGCTCCGCGCTGCGCACCGCGGCCTTCATGTCCCCCTGGCTGATCGGCTTCGGCCTCTTCTTCGCCTACCCCCTGCTGTCGACCGTCTACTTCTCCTTCACCCGCTACGACGGCTTCCGGCCGCCCGTCTTCAACGGCCTGGACAACTGGAGCTACGTCTTCTCGGACTATCCGCTGTTCTGGCCGGCGATGCGCAACACCCTGTGGCTGGTGGCGGTCATGGTCTCCTGCCGGGTCGTCTTCGGCCTCGGCGTCGGCCTGCTCATCACGAAGATCAAGACGGGTGCGGGGATCTTCCGGACCCTCTTCTACCTGCCCTACCTGGCCCCGCCCGTCGCCGCCACCCTCGCCTTCGTCTTCCTCCTCAACCCCGGCACCGGCCCCGCCAACACCCTCCTGGACGCGGCCGGCCTGCCCACCCCCGGCTGGTTCACGGACGCGGACTGGTCCAAGCCCGCCCTGACCGTGCTCGCGCTGTGGGGGGTCGGCGACCTCATGGTCATCTTCATGGCCGCGCTGCTCGACGTACCGAAGGAGCAGTACGAGGCCGCCGAGCTGGACGGCGCCGGGGCCTGGGCGCGGCTGCGCCACATCACCCTGCCCAACATCGCGCCGATCATCCTGTTCGCCGTGGTCACCGGGGTCATCCAGGCCATGCAGTACTACACGCAGCCGCTGGTGGCGGGAAAGGTGGCGGCCGGGGTGATCGGCGGCTCCGGCCAGCAGTTCGAGCCGGGCTACCCCGACAAGTCCACCCTGACCCTTCCCCAGCTCGTCTACAACGCCGGTTTCCAGCGCTTCGACTACGGCTCCGCCTGCGTCATCGCCCTGGTGCTGTTCGCCCTCTCCATGGCCTTCACCGCGCTCCTGATGCGCCGCCGCGGCGGACTGCTCGGAGCGGACGCGTGAGCGCGGCCGGCGCCGCGGGCGCACGCGGCCGCAGGGCCGTCCTGCACTGGATCGGGGTGCACGCGCTGGGCGTGGCCGCCGCCCTGTTCTTCGTCCTCCCCTTCGTCTTCCTCCTGCTCACCTCCCTGATGGCCGACCGGCAGGCCCTCACCCGCGACCTGTGGCCGCACACCTGGGAGTGGGGCAACTACGCCACGGTCTGGCACACCCCGGGCTTCCTGACCTGGTGGCGCAACACCCTGCTGTACGCGGGGCTCGGCACCCTGCTGACCGTGGTCTCCTCGGTGCCCGTCGCCTACGCGCTCGCCAAGTTCCGCTTCCGCGGGCGTCGGCTGTCGCTGCTGCTCGTGATCTCCATGATGATGCTGCCGCCGCAGGTGGTGGTCATACCGATGTACCTCTTCTGGGCGAAGCAGCTCGACCTGTCGGGCACCCTGTGGCCGCTGATCGTCCCGATGGCGTTCGGCGACGCGTTCTCCATCTTCCTGCTCCGCCAGTTCCTGCTGACCATCCCGGACGAGTACCTCGACGCCGCCCGCGTCGACGGCTGCGGGGAGGTGCGCACCCTGCTGCGCGTGGTCCTGCCGATGGCGAAACCGGGGATCGCGGCGGTCGCCCTGTTCCAGTTCTTCTGCGCCTGGAACGACTACTTCGGCCCGCAGATCTACGCCTCGGACAACCCGGCCGCCTGGACCCTCAGCTACGGGCTGGAGTCCTTCAAGGGCGCGCACCACACCAACTGGAACCTGACCATGGCCGCGACCGTACTGGTCATGGCCCCGGTGATCGTCCTCTTCTTCTTCGCCCAGAAGGCGTTCGTCGAAGGCGTCACCCTGACCGGCGTGAAAGGCTGACGACTGATGAAACTCGCAGTGGTGGGCGGCGGTTCCACCTACACCCCCGAGCTGATCGACGGCTTCGCACGGCTGCGCGACACCCTTCCCGTCACCGAGCTCGTCCTGATCGACCCCGCCGCCGAACGGCTGGAGCTGATCGGCGCCCTCGCCCGGCGGATCTTCGCCCGGCAGGACCATCCGGCCCGGGTCACCACCACCGCCGACCTCGACGCCGGCGTCGACGGGGCCGACGCGGTCCTGCTCCAGCTGCGCGTCGGCGGGCAGGCCGCCCGGCTCCAGGACGAGACCTGGCCGCTGGAGTGCGGCTGCGTCGGGCAGGAGACCACGGGGGCGGGCGGGCTCGCCAAGGCGCTGCGGACCGTCCCGGTGGTCCTCGACATCGCCGAACGGGTGCGCCGGGCCAACCCGGCCGCCTGGATCATCGACTTCACCAACCCGGTCGGGATCGTCACCCGGGCCCTGCTCGGCGCCGGGCACAGGGCCGTCGGGCTGTGCAACGTGGCCATCGGCTTCCAGCGCAGGTTCGCCGCCCTGCTGGACGTGGCCCCGGGGGACGTCCACCTCGACCACGTCGGCCTCAACCACCTGACCTGGGAGCGGGGCGTACGTCTCGGGGGGCCGGACGGCGAGGACCTGCTGCCCCGGCTGCTCGCGGAGCACGGGGAGTCGATCGCCGCCCAGCTGCACCTGCCACGCGCGCTCCTGGACCGGCTGGGCGTGGTGCCCTCGTACTACCTGCGCTACTTCTACGCCCACGACGAGGTCGTACGGGAACTGGGCGCCGGCCCGTCGCGGGCCGCGGAGGTGGCCGCGATGGAGCGGGAACTGCTCGCCCTGTACGCGGACCCCGCGCTGGACGAGAAGCCGGCGCTGCTCGCCCAGCGCGGCGGGGCCTTCTACTCGGAGGCGGCCGTGGACCTGGCGGCCGCCCTGCTGGGCGACGGGGGGTCGCCCGTGCAGGTGGTCAACACCCGGAACGACGGCACCCTGCCGTTCCTCCCCGACGACGCGGTGATCGAGGTCCAGGCACGGGTCACCGCCGCCGGCCCGGTGCCGCTGCCCGTGCCCCGGCTGGAGCCGCTGTACGCCGGACTGGTCGCGCACGTGACGGCGTACGAGGACCTCGCGCTCGACGCGGCCCTGCGCGGCGGCCGCGAGCGGGTCTTCAGGGCCCTGCTCGCGCATCCGCTGGTCGGGCAGTACGACCTGGCCGAGGGGCTCACCGACCGGCTCCTCGCGCACAACGAGGAGCACCTGGCGTGGGCCTGACCCTCCCTTCCGTACTGGCGATCGACGCGGGCAACAGCAAGACCGACGTGGCGCTGATCGCCGCCGACGGCACGGTGCTCGGCACCGGCCGCTCCGGGGGCTTCCAGCCTCCCCGCTCCGGCGTCGAGGCCGCGGTGGACGTCCTCGGACAGGCCGTCTCCGCGGCGGCCGGGGCCGCGGGTCTGCCCGCGGCGGGGCCCGGATCCCCGTACGCGGCGCAGGTGTCGGCCTGTCTGGCCAACGCGGACCTGCCGGTGGAGGAGCGGCAGCTGACGGAGGCGATCGGCGCCCGCGGCTGGGGCGCGGCCACCGAGGTGCGCAACGACACCTTCGCGATCCTGCGGGCCGGGGTGGAGGAGCCGATCGGGGTGGCCGTGGTGTGCGGGGCCGGGGTGAACTGCGTCGGGATGACCCCGGACGGGCGCACCGCGCGCTTCCCCGCGCTCGGCCGGATCTCCGGGGACTGGGGCGGCGGGGGCGGACTGGCCGAGGAGGCCCTGTGGTTCGCGGCCCGCGCCGAGGACGGCCGGGGCGAACGGACGGAACTGGCCCTGGCCCTGCCCGCGCACTTCGGGCACGCCTCGATGTACGACCTGATCGAGGCTCTGCACCTGGGCCGGATCCCGGGCGGGCGGCGGCACGAACTGGTCCCGGTGCTGTTCGCGGTGGCGGCCGCCGGGGACCCGGTGGCGGCCTCGCTGGTGCACCGGCAGGCGGACGAGGTCGTGGCCATGGCGACGGTGGCGCTGCGCCGCCTGGAACTCCTCGACCGCGAGGTCCCGGTGGTGCTGGGCGGCGGGGTGCTGACGGCCCGGCACCCCCAGCTGAACGAACGCGTCGCCCGGGGCCTCGCCGAACGGGCCCCGCTCGCACGGATGCGCGTGATCACGGCGCCGCCGGTCCTGGGCGCCGCCCTCCTCGGCCTGGACGCCCTCGGCGCGCCGCCGTCGGCGTACGCGAGGCTCCGCGCGCACTTCGGGGCCCCGCTGGACGCCCGCTCCGGTGCCCGATTCGGGTGAACCGGCTCCTGGAGGGCACGCATCTGGAACCGTGGCGGTCTCGCGTGCGTATTGACACTGAAGGGGTGGCGGGCGCGGCCGGGGGGCAGACCGTCCGGGATGGAGTACCGGGTGGTGTGACCGGCCGGCACTGACGCCATACTGCTCCGGACAGTGGACAGGACCGAGGGGGAGGTCACGGTGGCGATCACATCACGCGCACCCGCGCCCGGGGGCGGTGTCTCCGTGCCGCCCGCCGGTCCGTCGGGACCTCCGCCGGGCGCGCCGCCGGGGCGGGGCACCGCCTGGGCGGAGGGCGTGGAGCGGCTGCGCGCGGCGGCGGTGACCGAGCCGGGACGGCTGCGGATCATCGGCGCCGCCCTGGCCGCCCTGGTACTGCTGTTCGGCGTGGTCAGCGTGTGGGAGATCTCCGGCCGGTCCGCCGCCGCCGACGACGTCGTGGGCCGCAGCCAGCCGCTGAGCGCGGACGCGGCGAGCATCTACCGTTCCCTCGCGGACGCCGACACGACCTCCTCCAGCGGCTTCCTGCTGGGCGCCCAGGAGCCCCGCGAGGTCCGCCAGCGCTACGAGAAGGACATCGCCAACGCCTCCAGACTGCTGGTGAACGCGGCCGCCAACACCGGCGGCAACGAGGACTCCCGCGCCCAGATCGCCCTGCTGAGCGAGCAGCTGCCGCGCTACACCGGTCTGATAGAGCAGGCCCGCGCCACCAACCGGCAGGGCATGCCGCTGGGCGGCGCCTACCTCCGCTACGCCAACGAGCAGATGACCACGCAGTTGCTGCCCGCGGCGCAGCGGCTCTACGAGTCGGAGACGGGCCGGCTGTACACCGACTACGACGAGGCCCGCGCGTGGCCGCTGGTCTCGCTCGGACTGGGCCTGGTCGCGCTCGCCGCCCTGGTGTGGGCGCAGCGGCGCAACTACCGTCGGACGAACCGGGTCTTCAACCATGGGCTGCTGGCGGCGACGGCGGCGTCGGTGGTGGTCCTGCTGTGGCTGGCCGTGGGGCACACGGTGGCGCGGTCGGACCTGAGCTCGGCCCGGTCGGAAGGGCAGGAGTCGCTGAAGGTGCTGAACGACGCGCGCATCGCCTCGCTCCAGGCGCGGGCCGGGGAGAACCTGACGCTGGTCGCGCGGGGCGCCGTGCTGGCCGAGGACAAGAAGTCCGACAAGTACGACGTGGAGTTCACCTCCAACATGAAGCAGCTGGACTCCGGGCTGGCGACGGCGCTGCGGCTCGCCGACGACGAGGCGGGCCGGGAGCCGGTGAGCCGCGCGGTGGCAGGTGCGGAGCAGTGGCGGCAGCGGCACGCGGCGGCCCGGGAGGCGGACTTGAAGGGTGACTTCGAGTCCGCTCTGACGCAGGTCGTCGGGGACGCGCAGCACAAGGACACCAGCGGGGCGGCGTTCGACACGGTGGACGCCTCCCTGGAGCAGGCGGTGGCCCACGAACAGCAGGAGTTCACCCGGGCCGCGCGGGACGGGCTCGGCGCGCTGGGCGGTCTGTTGACGGGCTCGGCGGCCCTGGCGGTGGCCGGTGCGGTGGCGGCGCTGCTCGGTATCGGGCGCAGGCTTTCGGAGTACAGGTGAGCGCGATGCGGATACGAGCGAGGCGGGTCTCCGAGGGCTTCGAGGGCCGTACACCCCACGGCCCGCTCGCCGCGGGCGCTGCCGCGGGCTCGGGCGACGCTCCGCAGGACCCGGCCGGCCCCGGCACCGCCGAGTCCGCGGACGGTCACACGGGCGCGGGCAGCGCGGGCAGCGGACACGGCGTAGCCGGGAGCGGACACGGCGGGTACTCCGGTACCGGTGGCCGCAGCGGCGGGCGGGGTGGTCACGGGGGCGGTGAGGTGTACTACGGCGGTGGTCCGGACGAACCCTTCCCCGTTCCGCGGGCGGCGCGGGGAACGCGGACCCGGTTGCGGGGGTGGGGCGGGGTGACCGCCATGGCCGCCGCGTGCGCGATGACGGCCGCGGCCGTGCTGCTGCCGCTGACCCAGGCCGCGCCGGACTCCGGCCGCCCGGGGGTGTACCGGGGGCCCGCTTCCATGGCGGTGGCCCCGGCGGCCCCCTCCGACACCTGCCAGGACCCGGAGGCCAGCCTGCGCCCGTCCACCGTGGACGGGGCGGCCATCGCCCGGATCAAGGCCGCCGGCAAGCTCGTCGCGGGCGTGGACCAGAACAGCTTCCGCTGGGGCTACCGCAACCAGACCACCACCGGCGGCACCGGCCCCGGGGACCCGTCCGACCAGGGCCGCCTGGACGGCTTCGACATCGACCTGGTCAAGGCCATCGCCAAGGACATACTGGGCGACGAGAAGGCGGTCATCTACCGGGCCATCCCCACCAGCCAGCGCATCCCCGCCCTCCAGGAGGGCCGCGTCGACATCGTCGTGCGGACCATGACCATCAACTGCAAGCGGCTGGAGGACGTGGCCTTCTCCACGGCCTACTTCGAGGCCGGACAGCAGGTCCTGGCCCCCAAGGGCTCGCCGATCACCGGGTACGACACCTCGCTGAAGGACAAGAAGATCTGCGTGGCCGCCGGTTCCACGGCGGAGGCCTCCCTGAAGGCCCAGTCGTACGGCGCGGCGCCGGTCACCGTGCCCAACCAGCTGGACTGCCTGGTCCGGCTGCAGCTCGGCGAGGTCGACGGGATCATCACGGACAACGCCCTCGCGGCCGGCCAGGCCGCGCAGGACCCCTCCGTGCGGCTGGTCGGCTCCCCCTTCACCCGGGAGTTCTACGGGGTCGCGATGAACAAGGACGCCTCCGACCTGGTCCGCCGCGTCAACAACGTGCTGGAGGGCTACCGCGCGGGCGGCGCCAACAGCCCGTGGATGGTCTCCTACCGCAAGCACCTCGAGCCCGTGCTGCCCGGGGTGACCGCGCCGCCGGCCCCCAAGTACCGGGACGGCTGAGAACGGTGGCGGCTGATTCCGGCACGGAGGGACGAGAGGGGCGATCGGTGGAGGCACTGTCGGTGGAAGGCGGATCGGCGGTGATGGACAGGGACGGCGTGGACCGCGCCCTGGCCAGACTCGGCGCGGAACACGAGGCGGTGGAGACCTCGCTGCTCGCGCTGCAGGACCACGCGGGGCGCCGGCTGCTGGAGGGCGCCGCGCTCACCGGGCTCACCCGGGAGCGCTGGGCGGCCGCCGAGGCCGACATCACCCGGCTGTGGACGTACTTCGACGCCTACAGCGGGGCCCTGACCGCCGCCCGGCAGATCCGGGAGCGGCGGCGCTGGCCGAACCGCGAGGACCTCGTCGAGCTGACCGAGCGGCTGCGCGGGCCCGGCGTGCTGATCGCCGGCGCCGCGGCGGAGGGCGCCGCGCTCGCTGAGCGGCTCTCGCTCGCCGAGCTGGTGGCCCGTATGAACGACCTGTACGCGCGCTCGCTGGACGTGGTGGTGGCCGCCGACGCGGTGTGGTCGGCGCTGCCCGCCCGCATCGACCTGCTCGCCGCCGAACTGCACCGCACCCGCTCGCTGGCCCACTCGGTGGGCGTCCGCCCCGGGGAGCACCCGTCGGGCGACGACCTGGAGGACATCACCGCGGAACTGACCGAGCTGCGGGCCCGGGTGATCGCCGACCCGCTGGCGTTCTGGCAGCCGGCGGGGGGCGGCGCGGCCCCCGGCGGCGGCCGTCCGGACACCGCCCGCTACGACCGGGCCGCGCTCGCGCTGGAGGACGTGCGCCGTGAGGTCGAGGCGGTGCTGGACGTACGGCAGGACGCCGAGCAGCGGCTGATCAGCCTGCGGGACGTGCTCTCGCGGGCCGACCGGACCCTGTCGGAGGCGCGGACCGCGCGCGGCGAGGTGCTGGCGAAGATCGCCGCTTCGGAGGTCCCGGCGGTCAGCGGCCCGCCCACGGTGCTCCAGGAACAGCTCGCGGCGGCGGCCGAGCACCGGCGCCACGCGCGCTGGCACCGGCTCTCGCCGCTGCTGGAGTCGCTGGAGGAACGGGCCGAGGAGGAACTGCGCAGGGCCCGGGAATCGTTGACCGCGGTGACGGCACCACTGGCCGTCCGGGCGGAGCTGCGCGGGCGGCTGGACGCGTACAAGGCGAAGGTGGCACGGCACGGCATGGCGGAGGACCCTCTGCTGATGGAACGGTACGACACGGCCCGGCGGATGCTGTGGAGCGCTCCTTGCGATCTGCGCGCCGCCGAGCAGGCCGTCCTGCGCTACCAGCAGGCGACGGCGGAGGCCCTGCGGCCCGCGGAGACTCCCGGAAAGGACGGCGCATGAGCCTGGTGGGAACGGCGTGCCTGCGCCCCGGCTGCCCGGGGACGTACGAGGACATGGGCGAGGGCGACCTGTACTGCGACACCTGCGGACTGGCGCCGCTGGGCGCGGCCCTGGCGGGCGCGGAGGAGCTGGTGTCGCCGCCGACGGCCATGACGAGCGCGGCGCGGGGCGGGGCGGGCTCGTCCGGATCCCGGGGGTCGCAGGGGTCGCAGGGCTCCGGGTCCTCCCGTTCCTCGTCCTCGGTGTCGACCTCGGCGCGCTCCTCCCGCTCCTCCCGTTCGTCCTCGTCCCGGCGCTCGGTGTCGGGGCGGCTGTCGCGCTCCCTGTCGGGGGCCGCGTCGACCCGTTCGGTGTCGGTGCGCAGCACGGGCCGGTCCGTCTCGGCGTCGGGGCGCAACCGGCTCGGTGCGGGGCTGGTCAAGGTGCCCGAGGTGCCGCGGCCGGATCCTTCGACGGCCGTCCTGGAGAATCCCGAGGTGCCGGAGCGCAAGCGGTTCTGCTCGCGCTCGGACTGCGGGGCCCCGGTGGGCCGGGCGCGCGGTGACCGGCCCGGCCGGACGGAAGGGTTCTGCACCAAGTGCGGGCACCCGTACTCCTTCGTGCCGAAGCTGCACGCGGGTGACGTGGTGCGCGGCCAGTACGAGGTGGCGGGCTGCCTGGCGCACGGCGGGCTCGGCTGGGTGTACCTGGCGGTGGACCGGGCGGTCTCGGACCGGTGGGTGGTGCTCAAGGGCCTGCTGGACACCGGGGACCAGGACGCGATGGCGGCCGCGATATCGGAGCGGCGCTTCCTCGCGGAGATCGAGCACTCCAACATCGTGCGGATCTACAACTTCGTGGAGCACCTGGACCAGCGGACGGGTTCGCTGGACGGGTACATCGTCATGGAGTACGTCGGCGGCAAATCGCTGAAGGAGATCGCGAACGAGCGGCGCCGGCCGGACGGGCGGCGCGATCCGCTGCCGGTGGAGCAGGCGTGCGCGTACGGCATCGAGGCGCTGGAGGCGCTGGGGCACCTGCACAGCCGCAATCTCCTGTACTGCGACTTCAAGGTCGACAACGCGATCCAGCAGCAGCACCAGCTGAAGCTGATCGACATGGGCGCGGTGCGGCGGATGGACGACGACGAGTCGGCGATCTACGGCACGGTGGGCTACCAGGCGCCGGAGGTTGCGGAGCTGGGGCCGTCGGTCGCCTCCGACCTGTACACGGTGGCGCGGACGCTGGCCGTGCTGACCTTCGACTTCCAGGGGTACACGAACATCTTCGTGGACTCGCTCCCGGACCCGGAGCACATCGAGGTCTTCCAGCGGTACGAGTCCTTCTACCGGCTGCTGGTCCGGGCGACCGACCCGGACCCCGGGCGGCGGTTCGCGTCCGCGCAGGAGATGGCGGACCAGCTGACGGGTGTGCTGCGGGAGGTGGTCGCCCTCCAGACGGGGCGGCCGCGGCCGCAGCTGTCGACGCTGTTCGGCCCCGAGACCCGGGTCCCGGACACCCAGCTCTTCACGGACACGGCGGACCGGCCGGTGTCCCTCCTGGGCCTGCGCGAGGCGTCCTCCCGGCCGTTCGCCTCCCGGCGGGGCGGCGGTCTCGCCGGTCTCCTGGGCCGCGGCCCGGCCGCACTCCCCGCGGCAGCCCCGGTCCCGGGCGCACCCTCCGGCACGGCCGCGCACCCGTCCGGATCCGCCACCCCGGCGGGCGGCACCCCGCTGCCCGCGACTGCGGCCCCGCCGCCCCACGGCACCCCCGGACCGTGGGCAGGCGGCCCGGCCGGGGCCCACGCGCCCGGCGGAACCCCGCAGGTTCCGGGGGCCTCCGGTACGTGGGGTCCCCTGCCCGGGGGCGTTGCCGCGCCCGGCGGCGTCGCCGCGCCGGGGGCGGCCGGCCCCACGGGGACACCCGGTACGTGGGGGCCCGTGCCCGGCGGGGCGCCGGCCGGAGGCGTCGCGGCGACCGCAGGGGGACTCGGAACCACCGCCACGCACGTCGCGGGGGCGGCGGTGCCGGCGCCCCGGCAGGCTCCGGCCGCCGTGCCCGCACCGGCTTCCCCGCCCGTGGCGGTGGCCCTGGCGCCGGCCCCCTCCGTGGGAGCGGGAGGGCTCGACGCCCGCGGGACGGCACTCGCGCTGCCCGTGCCGCTCGTGGACGCCGGCGATCCCAACGCCGGCTTCCTGGCCGGCCTGCTGGCCTCCGCGCCCGGCGAGCTCCTCGCCGCCCTCGGCGCGGCGCCGGCCGACTCCGCCGAGCTGCGGCTGCGCCGCCTGCGGGCCCACCTCGAACTGGGCGAACTGCCGGAGGCGTCACGCACGCTGACGGACCTGGAGGAACTGCACCCGGACGACTGGCGCGTGGTCTGGGCCCGCGGCATCGCCTCGCTCGCCACCGGGGACGACGAGATCGCGGCCCTCTCCTTCGACGCGATCTACGACGCCTTCCCCGGCGAGCCCGCGCCGAAGCTGGCCCTCGCGCTGTGCGCCGAGGTGCTGGGACAGCTGGACAACGCCGCCGAGTACTACCGCCTGGTGTGGAGCACCGATCCGGGCTTCGTCAGCGCCGCCTTCGGTCTGGCGCGGGTCCAGCTCGCGGCCGGCGACCGGGACGGGGCCGTACTCACGCTGGAGTCCGTGCCGGAGGCGTCCATCCACTACACCGCCGCGCGGGTGGCGGCCGTACGCGCACGTCTGCGCGACCGGTCCCCGCACGAGCCGCTGCTGACCGATCTGACGGCCGCCGCGGAGCAGGTGGAGGCGCTGCGGCGGTTCGGTCTGGACCCCGAGCGCCACGAACGGCTCGCCACCGAAGTTCTGGGCTCGGCCCTGGACTGGGTACTGTCGGGTAGCCGGGGTTCCGACCCCGGCCGGACCTCGCTGCTCGGCAGTCAACTGGACGAGCGGGGCCTGCGTTTCGGGCTCGAGCGCTCGTACCGCGTACTCGCGCGGCTGGCGCAGCGGGGCGAGGAGAGGATCGAACTGGTGGAACGGGCAAACCGTTTCCGTCCCCGGACGTGGGTGTGAGTGATGTCGATGCATCGGCCGTCGGGCTGCCCCAGCTGCGCGGAACCCCTGGAGGAGGGTGACCGTTTCTGCGGAGTCTGCGGACACGCCGTCACCTCCCCTCCTCCGGCGGCGTCCGCGGACCGCCCGACGATCGAGCTCCCACCGGCGCCACCGGCCGCGGCCCCCACGGCGGCACAGGCGGCGCCCCCGGCCCCGGCCGCGCCGGCCGTGGCTCCGCCCGCCGTGCCGGCCCCGGCTGGTCACGCCTCCCCGGCCCCCGGCTGGGGCACGGTGGCCTCCGCCGCACCGACCCTGGTCGACGCCCCGGCGGAGCAGGTGTGGGCCCCGGGCGGCACCGCCGAGCACGCGCACGGCGGCGCGCCGGAAGGGCCGCAGGCCAGGTACGACGTACCCGGCGGCACCACGCCCCCGGCGGGCGCCCCGTGGGAGCCTTCCGGTTCCGGCGGCGGCTCCGCCCGGCCGGACGGGACCACGCCCGCGGAGGGCACCACCCGGGGTGCGACCGACAGCCCGTACGGAGAAGCGCCGCGCGCGGAAGCCCCGTACCAGGCGCCGTACGAGGCCCCGCACGAACCGTCGCACCAGGCCGGCGGCGCCGAGCACGAGGACCCGTACGCCGACGCCCCGCAGGGAACCGGCACCGGCACCGGCCCCGGCCCCGGCAAGACCTGCGTCGCCTGCCGCGCCGGCCACGTGGACACCGACGGGTACTGCGAGCACTGCGGGCACGCCCAGCCGCGCGAGCGGGACCACCTGGAGGAGGAGCTCGGCAGCGTCGCCGCCGTCAGCGACCGCGGTCTGCGCCACCACCGCAACGAGGACTCGTTCGCCGTGGCGGCCACCGCCCTGCCCGACGGCTCCACCGCCACGGTGGCCATCGTCTGCGACGGCGTCTCCTCCGCCAGCCGACCCGACGAGGCGTCGGCCGCGGCCGCGGGCGCCGCCAACGAGGCGCTGCTCGACGCGCTCCCGCGCGGCGCGCACCCGCAGGAGGCCATGCACGCCGCGATCCTCGCCGCCGCGGCCGCGGTGAACGCGCTGGCCCCCGAGGTCCCCGGCGCGCAGAACGCCCCCGCCTGCACCCTGGTCGGCGCCGTCGTCGGCAGCGGTCTGCTGACCATCGGCTGGGTCGGCGACAGCCGCGCGTACTGGGTGCCCGACGACCGGGCCGCGCTCCCGCGCCGCCTCACCGAGGACGACTCCTGGGCCGCCCAGATGGTCGCGGCGGGCCTGATGGGCGAGGCCGAGGCGTACGCCGACGTCCGTGCGCACGCCATCACCGGCTGGCTGGGGGCGGATGCGTACGACCTCGAACCGCACACCGCCACCTTCAAGCCGGACCACCCCGGCGTGGTCGTCGTCTGCACCGACGGCCTGTGGAACTACGCCGAGTCCGCGCGGGAGATGGCCCAGGTGCTTCCCGCGGACGCCGCCGCCCGCCCGCTGCACAGTGCTCAAGTCCTGGTGGGCCACGCCCTGGACGGGGGCGGGCACGACAACGTCACGGTGGCCGTGGTCCCGTTCGCCGCGCCCGCGCCGGCGCGGGCAACGGAACAGGGGCATGCGGAAGCGGAGTCCGGGACAGATACGGAAGCGGAAGCGCGCCCCCAGGCCTGACCCGCCCTCCGCGCGCCCCGACCGCGCGCGCCCCGACCGCCCGTCCAGACGCCGTCCCGACGGCCGACCGCCGTCCCCCGCCCGAGCCCGAGCCCGACCCCTCAAGGAGTCCAGTCGATGGCGAACTTCGCCAAGCCGAGCGCCCCGCGCTTCGGTGTGGAGGTGTACCAGAACGAGTTCCTCCCGGTGGGCGGGCAGGAAGTGCACGCCATCGTCACGGTGACCGCCACCGGTGGTGCCGCCGTCACCCGCACGAGCGTCGCCCAGGGCGCCGCCGTCGTGATCATGGTCGACTGCTCGGGGTCGATGGAGTACCCGCCGGACAAGATGCGCGGTGCCCGCGAGGCCACGGCCGCCGCGATCGACACCCTGCGCGACGGCACCTCGTTCGCCGTGGTCGCCGGTACGCACGTGGCCAAGGAGGTCTACCCGGGCCAGGGCCGGCTCGCCGTCGCCGATCCGGCGACCCGGGCCCGGGCCAAGGAGGCCCTGCGCGGGCTGAGCTCAGGCGGCGGCACCGCCATCGGCACCTGGCTGCGGCTCGCCGACGGCCTGCTGCGCGGTTCCACCGCCGCGATCCGGCACGGCATCCTGCTCACCGACGGCCGCAACGAGCACGAGGAGCCGGCCGTGCTCCGGGCCACCCTCGACGCCTGCGCCGGCCGCTTCACCTGCGACGCGCGCGGGGTGGGCACCGACTGGGAGGTCAAGGAGGTCACCGGCATCGCGAGCGCGCTCCTCGGCTCCGCCGACATCGTGGCCGATCCGGCGCACCTCGCCGAGGACTTCACGCGCATGATGGAGAACGTCATGGGCAAGGAGGTCGCGGACGTCGCGCTGCGCCTGTGGACCCCGGTCGGCGTGGAGATCCAGTACGTGAAGCAGGTCGCGCCGACCGTCCAGGACCTGACCGGCCGCCGCACCGAGGCCGGGCCGCGGGCGGGCGACTACCCGACCGGCTCGTGGGGCGACGAGTCCCGCGAGTACCACGTGTGCGTCCGCGTCCCGGCCGCCTCCGTGGGCCAGGAGATGCTGGCGGCCCGCGCCTCGCTCGTCCTCCCCGGGTCGGCGCCCGGGGAACCGGTCACCACGCTCGCCCAGGGGCTCGTACGGGCGGTGTGGACGGACGATCTGGCCGCGTCCACGGCCATGAACCCGCAGGTCGCGCACTACACGGGGCAGGCGGAGCTGGCGCAGGCTATCCAGCAGGGCCTCGAGGCGCGCAAACTGGGTGATGTCGTCGGCGCGACGGCCAAGCTCGGACGCGCCGTACAGCTGGCCGGTGCGTCCGGAAACGCCGACACCGCGAAGCTTCTGGCGAAGGTGGTGGATGTCGTGGATGCGGTGGCGGGTACTGTGCGGCTGAAAGCGAAGGTCGCCGACGCCGACGAGATGACCCTCGAAACGCGCTCGACGCAGACCGTCCGAGTGAAGAAGACCTGAGAAGTCCTGCGAAGACCCGCGGCGGAAGACCGCGGGGAGGAGAAGGGGGAAGCGCCGTCATGCCGACCTGCCCGAACGGGCACCAGTCCGCCGCCGACGACTGGTGCGAGGTGTGCGGCCACCGCATGGCGGCCCAGGAGACACCGCCCGCGGCTCCGTCCTACGGCTACGGCTTCCCCCCGACCGGTGGTGCCGCGACCATGCAGGCCGAGCTCTGCCCGCAGTGCCGCACCCCGCGCGAGGCCATGGCCCCGTTCTGCGAGGAGTGCCGGTACAACTTCCTGACGCGGTCGGCCACCGCCGGGCCGGGTCCCCGGACCGGCGCCACGCCTCCTCCTCCGCCGCCGCCGCCCGCTCCGGCGCCGCCGGCGTACGCGCAGGACCACTTCGAGTACCAGGGCTCGCGGCCGTCCCGGGTGAACCGGCCGGCCGAGCCGCTGCAGCGCGACGACGACTGGATGCTGTCGCCGCCCGCGCACGAGGCGCCGCAGGAGTACCAGCAGCCCGCGCAGCAGCAGTACCAGCAGGCGCCCCCGGCGCCGCCGCAGGCCGCACAGACTCCGCCGCAGCACGAGTACCAGCAGCACCAGGTGCCGCCGCAGCACGAGTACCAGCAGCAGTCCGCGCAGCAGGCGTTCCCGGCGCAGACCGGTGCCTGGACCGCGACGATCGGCCCCGACCGCTCGTACTTCATGGCGATGATGCAGCGCAGCGGCCCCGAGGCGGCCGGGCTCAACCTTCCCGCTTACTCCCCGGAGCAGCACCTGCCGCTCTCCGGCGGCCAGATCACCATCGGCCGCCGCCGGGCCTCCACGGGTGAGTCGCCCGACATCGACCTGTCGGTGCCCCCGGAGGACCCGGGCGTCTCGCACGCGCACGCCGTGCTCGTCCAGCAGCCCGACCAGAGCTGGGCGGTGGTGGACCAGAACTCCACCAACGGCACCACCATCAACGGCGGCGAGGAGCCGATCCAGCCCTACGTGCCGGTACCGCTGGCCGACGGCGACCGCGTCCACGTGGGCGCCTGGACCACGATCACCATCCGTCGGGGCTGATCCCGCCGGCGCTGATCCGACGGCCGCCGCGGCAGCCGGTTCAGCCGTCCCCCAGGGGCCAGACGTAGGGCCCCTGGGGATCGTCCAGCCACGACCACTGGCCCTCGGTGCTGACGGTGACCCCGAAGCGCTCACGGCCCGGCCGGTCCTCCCGGCGCCACAGGTCCAGCGCCTCGCGGGGGTGCAGCACGCCGTCGGTCAGGACCAGCATGAACTGGAAGCGCTCGTTCTCGACCATCTCGTACGGGAGCCCGTGCCCCTCCACGAGCCCGGTGGGCGGCGGCGGCGCGGCCGTGGCCCCGCGCACCGGGACGAAATAGGCCGGGGTGTGCAGGAAGCGGCCCTCGGCGAAGCCGGCGTCGCGGACGGTGAGGGCGATCAGGCCCGTCGACAGCGGGGCCAGGATCCGCGCCCCGGGCCGGCACTGGCCGAGCCAGGCCACGGGGATCATCGGCAGCGTGCAGGTCACCATGATCCGGTCGAAGGGGGCCCGGGAGGGGCAGCCGCGCGCCCCGTCCCCGGTGACGACGGTCGGGTGGTAGCCGAGCCGGGCCAGGTGGGTCCGGGCGGATTCGGTGATCTCCTCGTCCAGGTCCACGGTGGTGACGTGCTCGTCGCCGAGGCGGTGGCACAGCAGGGCGGCGTTGTAGCCGGTGCCCGCACCGATCTCCAGGACGTCGTCGCCGTCGGCCGGGTCCAGGGCCGCCAGCATCTTCGCCATCAGCGAGGGCTGGCTGCTGGAGGAGACCAGGCGGCCGTCGCGCAGCCGGGTGGCCAGCGGGGTGTCGGCGTAGACGCCGCGCAGCCAGCGGGCCCGTCGCTCGGGGTCGGGGTCCTCGGCCCACAGCCGCTCGTGTCCGGCGCCGCGGCCGGTCCAGAAGTACGGCACGAACACGTCCCGGGGCACGGCGGCGAAGGCGGCCCGCCAGCGCGGGTCCTCCAGCACCCCGGCGGCGGTCAGCTCCCGCACCTGCGCGGCGTGGGCGGTCTCCCGCAGGTCCCGTACCGCGGTGGTGCGTGAGGTGTGTGCGCCCATGTCTCCACTGTGCTGCGCGGGCGCCCCGGAGGCGACCGCGGGGCGGGCGGCGGGTCCGGGGATGGGTCCTGGGGCCCCGGACCTCCGTCCGGGCGTCTGAGACGATGGTCGGGTGAATGAGATTCCGCAGGGCGCGCTTCAGGAGCAGACCTTCTACGAGCAGGTGGGCGGTGAGGAGACCTTCCGCCGCCTGGTCCGGCGTTTCTACGAGGGGGTCGCCGGGGACCCGCTGCTGCGCCCGATGTACCCGGAGGAGGACCTGGGCCCCGCCGAGGAGCGGTTCGCGCTGTTCCTGATGCAGTACTGGGGCGGTCCGAGCACCTACAGCCGGCACCGCGGCCACCCGCGGCTGCGGATGCGGCACGCCCCGTTCCAGGTTGACTCGGCGGCGCACGACGCCTGGCTGGGGCACATGCGGGTCGCGCTGGACGAGCTGGGCCTCGCGCCGGAGCACGAGGCGCAGCTGTGGAAGTACCTGACGTACGCCGCCGCCTCGATGATCAACACCGCGGGCTGATCCGGAGGCGGAACCGGGCCCCCGAGCGGAACGCGAGGGGGTGCGGTGCGGTGCGGTGCGGTCGTCTGTGCGGGTGCTTGCGAAAGTCCTGGGCGGTACCCGCGGCGTCCGGTGCATGCTCTCGGCGTGCCGGGCGAAACCCCTCGTACTGGGCGTACTCGCGGCTTCGGCCGGTGCGGCGAGAGTGCGTGCCGGGCACCGTGGGCGCCGTGCGGGACTTTCGCCCCCCTAGACCGGCCGGACTTGGAGGGCGCCCAGGCCGCCGGCGGCACCGGGGCGGCGCAGGGCGACGGAGCCGTACGGGGTGCGCAGCCGCAGCCAGCTCCCGGCGGCGAGCAGCGCCACCGGGTCCGGGGCACCGGGAGTGGTCCCGCCGGCGGCGACCGCGGTCCGGACGGGCCGCAAGAAGCCCAGGGACTGCGCGGCGTGCACGGCGCGCAGCGGGAGTTCGGTGTCGCCCAGCGTGCGGGACCAGATGTCGCGGCCGATGCGGTCGCGCTCGGAGCGGGTCCGGTGCTGCGGGGGCAGGGCCTCGTCACGGGCCCGGAACTCGGCGACGGCGGCCGCGACGGCCGCCCTCATCCGCTCGGGGCCGGGCAGCCCGGGCACCTGCCGCCAGCCGCCACGGGGCGGGAGCACACCGGTCCAGGGCGGGCCGGTGACCGCGCCGGGCACGGCGGCCGCGGCCGAGGCCTCGTCCACGTGCTCCAGGAACTCACCGGCGGAGACCGTCAGGTCCAGGGGCGTCGCGACCGGCTCGGCGAGCCGCACCGTGCGGACGGCCAGGACCTCGAAGGACGGCGGCCGTCCGAAGACGGCGAGCGCGCCGCCGCCCGCCTGGAGGCGGACCGCGGCGGCGCGGTCGTAGTGCACCAGCCGGCCCAGGAAGGCGGCGAGGTCCGCCGCCTCCCCGGAGTCGGCGAAGCGCAACTGCTCGTTCATGCCGCGAGGCGCCCTTCGGAAGCCGTTTCGGGCGCCTTCGGCTTGTCGAGGTACTCCTCCAGGAAGTGCCTCTCCTCGGCCGTGATGCGGCGGGGCCGCCCCTCGGCGAGGTTGTACGGGACGACCACGGTCTCGGCCCGCACGTAGACCGTCTCGGGCGCGTCCTCGGTCGCCTCGTCCTTGACCTCGTAGCGGATGGTCAGGGACGCGGCGCCTATCCGGGTGACCCAGGATTCGATGAGGACCGGCTCGTGACGGTGCACGAGCGGCAGCTTGTAGTCGATCTCGTGGCGGGCCACGACGGAGCCGCCCGTGAAGGACTCACTGCCTTCCCCCGGCGCGAGGCGGAACATGAAGTCGATCCGCGCCTCCTCCAGGTAACGGAGGAAGACGACGTTGTTGACGTGCCCGAAGGCATCCATGTCCGCCCAGCGCAGGGGGCACCGGTAGTGGTGTCTGGCCATGATTCTTCCGGCCTCAGCCTCGGGTGAGCTTCTTGTAGGTGGCGCGGTGCGGACGGGTGGCGTCCGGGCCGAGCCGCTCGACCTTGTTCTTCTCGTAGGACTCGAAGTTGCCCTCGAACCAGAACCACTTCGAGTCGCCCTCGTACGCCAGGATGTGCGTGGCGACGCGGTCCAGGAACCAGCGGTCGTGGGAGACGACCACGGCCGCACCGGGGAACTCCAGCAGGGCGTTCTCCAGCGAACCCAGGGTCTCGACGTCGAGGTCGTTGGTGGGCTCGTCGAGGAGCAGCAGGTTGCCGCCCTGCTTCAGGGTCAGCGCGAGGTTCAGGCGGTTGCGCTCACCGCCGGAGAGCACGCCGGCCGGCTTCTGCTGGTCCGGGCCCTTGAAGCCGAAGGCGCTGACGTAGGCGCGGGACGGCATCTCGACGTTGCCGACGTTGATGTAGTCCAGCTCGTCCGACACGACCGCCCAGAGGGTCTTCTTGGGGTCGATGTTGGCGCGGCCCTGGTCCACGTACGAGATCTTGACGGTCTCGCCGACCTTGATCTCGCCGGAGTCCGGCGTCTCCAGGCCCTGGATCATCTTGAAGAGCGTGGTCTTGCCGGCGCCGTTCGGGCCGATGATGCCGACGATGCCGTTGCGCGGCAGCGTGAAGGACAGGTCGTCGATGAGGACCTTGTCACCGAACGCCTTGGAGAGGTTGTTGACCTCGACCACGATCGAGCCCAGGCGCGGGCCCGGCGGGATCTGGATCTCCTCGAAGTCCAGCTTGCGCATCTTGTCGGCCTCGGCCGCCATCTCCTCGTAGCGGGCGAGACGGGCCTTGGACTTGGCCTGGCGGCCCTTGGCGTTGGAGCGGACCCACTCCAGCTCTTCCTTGAGGCGCTTGGCGCGCTTCTCGTCCTTCTTGCCCTCGACCTTGAGACGCTCGGCCTTCTTCTCCAGGTAGGTGGAGTAGTTGCCCTCGTAGGGGTGGGCGCGGCCGCGGTCGAGCTCGAGGATCCACTCGGCGACGTTGTCGAGGAAGTAACGGTCGTGGGTGACGGCCACGACGGCGCCCTTGTACTGGGCGAGGTGCTGCTCCAGCCAGTTCACGGACTCGGCGTCGAGGTGGTTGGTGGGCTCGTCGAGGAGCAGCAGGTCGGGGGCCTCCAGCAGCAGCTTGCAGAGGGCCACGCGGCGCTTCTCACCACCGGAGAGGTTGGTGACGGGCCAGTCGCCGGGCGGGCAGCCCAGGGCGTCCATGGCCTGCTCCAGCTGGGCGTCGAGGTCCCACGCGTTGGCGTGGTCCAGGTCGTCCTGGAGCTTGCCCATCTCCTCCATCAGCTCGTCGGTGTAGTTCGTCGCCATTTCCTCGGCGATCGCGTTGAACCGGTTGAGCTTCTGCTTGATCTCGCCGACGCCGTCCTCGACGTTCTCCAGGACGGTCTTGGACTCGTCGAGCTTGGGCTCCTGCATGAGGATGCCGACGGAGTAACCGGGCGAGAGGAAGGCGTCACCGTTGGACGGCTGCTCGATACCCGCCATGATCTTCAGAACGGTGGACTTACCGGCGCCGTTCGGGCCGACCACACCGATCTTCGCGCCGGGCAGGAAGTTCAGGAAGACGTCGTCAAGGATGACCTTGTCGCCGTGTGCCTTGCGCGTCTTGCGCATGGTGTAGATGAACTCAGCCAAGAGAAACCGTCCGGCAGATCGATGGTGGGCAGATACACCCCATACTGCCTGACGTCCACCCCGCGGGGGAAACTCGTATGGCAGGCCCGGCGAGTAGTAGGGCAGGATGCCCGTGGACGGACGGGGTGGAACGGGCCGGGGGGGGGGCTCTCATGGAAAGCATGCTGCCGGCGCTGGCCGTGGCACTGGTCGGTGTGACCGGCACGCTACTGGCTCCGTTGCTCTCGCAGCGCCTGGTCGCGCGGATCCAGTCGCAGCAGTTCGAACGCCAGGAGCGGCAGGCCGAAGCCCAGTGGGACCGCGAGCGTCGCGTCGCGGACCAGGCGGCGCGGCGCGACTGCTACGTGACGGCGAACTCCAGCTACCGCCGGTACCGGCAGGAGCTGATGCTCTACCTGTGGCTCGTCCGCAAGGGCGAGGTGACCGGCGAGGCCCGGTCGGACCTGGAGGAGGCGCGCCGCACCATGCACGGGGCCTTCGCGGAGGCCCAGATGATCGCCTCCGACGCGGTGCTGGAGGCGATGGACGGCATGACGGAGGCCCTCGCGGGCACCTTTGCCCGGATCCTGCAGCTGGAGGAGGCCGGTCCCCACTCCGACGCGGCGGCCGGCGGGGCGGTCTCCTTCGAGGCCCTCCACGCGGAGCTGCTGGGCTTCCGGGAGGGCTGGAAGGCCATGCGCGGCGCGATGCGGGCCGACCTGGGCGTGGACGCGGGCCGGCCTCCGGCGCCGCCTGCCTAGGGCCTGCCGCCCCGGGCGGCCCGCGTCCCCGGCTTCCCGCGGCCCGTCCCGACCGGCCGCTGGTCGCGGTGTCCGGTGCGGTGCGGTGCGTCGCAAGGCGGAGGGCCGCGGCTCGTACGGGACGTACTCGCGCGGACCGGGAACACCGCGAGGTGCCGTGCCGGGCGCCGCGACCCGATGAACCTCTCCGGTCACCGCACTAGGGGGTCTCCTCCTCGTCCTGCGGGCGCTTGCGCAGGACGAGGACGACCAGGCCGCCCAGGACGACCAGGCCCACCGCCAGGGAGGCGATGACCGGGGTGGCCGCCGAGCTGCCGCTGGTGGCCAGGCGTTCCTCCTCGGGGGTGGTCGCCGAGGCGGGGTTGGCGCGGGTGCCCAGGGTCGTGAGGTTCGCCGGGTCGGCGGTGGCGCCCGGCCGGGAGTCGGAGGGCTTCGGCCACTGCGCGTGGGCGGTCGCCGTGGACGCGGACTCGCTGGAGCCGGCCACGACCTGCGCCTGGGCCGGCGCCTCGCTGGTGAAGACCCGGCCGACAGGCACCTTCGTCGCCCCGTGCACGGTGACCGAGGCGGCCCCGTCGGGCGTGCCCGCGGGCACCTCGAAGAACAGCCTGGTCCCGTGGACGGCGGTCTCCAGCGGCCGCCCCTCGGCGTCCACCACCCGCACCCCCATCGCGACCGCCGCGGCGTCGGGCACGACGGAGACGCTCCGCGCCCCGGTGTGCACGGTCACCGGGCCGATCCGGGTGCCCACCGCCCCCGACACCTCGCCCGGGTCCAGCGCGAGCGAGGCCGGCGGCTCAGGCAGCCGCGCGGCCGCCTTCTGGAGGTAGTCGGCGAGCTTCTCCGCCGCCGGGTCCGCCGCCTCCACCTGCACCTTGTCCGCCAGCCGCCAGATCGCCACCTGGGTGCCGGCGGCCGCGCTCTCCGCGGTCAGCGTCCCGGCCCCGGCGGCCTTGGCGAGGCCGGCCAGGTCGTTCAGCTGGGGGTAGGAGTGCTCCAGGACCCAGCGGATCCGCCCGGCGTCCCCGTTCCCCGCGAGCGGGCTGCCGCTCCAGCCGCTCTCCGTGTACCGGGCCTGGGGCTGCGCGCTGCCCGCCACCCCCACCCCGTACGTCTGGAGCATGCCGCCGCCGTCGACCCGCATCTCGTACAGCCCGGCCGGGATCTGGCGTACGGATCCGTCGCCGGAGTGCAGGACCGCCTGGCCGTACGTCTTCAGCCCGTCCAGCACGGCGCTCGCACCCTCCGCCGCCCGGGGCGGCACCGGGCCGGAGTCGGCGGCCGCCCGGGCTCCGGGCGCGGCGGTGAGGGCCGCGGCGAGCAGGGCCACCGCCAGCGGGCGGCGTGTGGAGCCCCGTACGGAAGGAGCGGGATCAGGAGCGGAGGATGCGGGAACGGCAATCGACACAGTCTTCCCCTTCGGGCCGAAGCAGACCCAGGTGCCCGTGAGTACCGGGGAATCCTATCCGCCTCGAACACTCAGACCACCGCCGCCTTCTGAGTGGGCATCAGCGGGGTCTCCGTCTTCACCACGCGCCGGAAGGCCGCGGTCCCCCGGTTGAGGTCGTGCCCGATGGCCGTCGCCTCGATGTCCGCCGAGAACCACCGGTCCCGTTCCCCGTCGGCCGGGTCGTCCCGCACCCGCAGCCTCCCGTGCACCACCAGCGGTTCGCCGACCGACACGGAGCCGGCCAGGTTCACGGCGAGCGAGCGCCTCGCCCACACGGTGTAGAAGCTGGTCGCCCCGTCGGTCCAGGCGTCCGTGCGCCGGTCGAACCACCTCGGCGTCACCGCGAACCGGAACCTCGCCGACGGGCCGCCCGGCGTCTCCCTGAAGTCGATCCGCGTCGCCACGAAGCCCACCAGCGTCACCTGGGTGTCGTTCATCCCCGCCGCCCTCCCCCTCGTACCGTGCCCGCGCGGACCATCCGTACGGGCTACGGACCATGCTGGGCCGAAGGGCCGGCACCCCGCCGGAGCCTGTGGACTACTGGCGGGTTGTGGACAACTTCGTCCCCCCTGCGGCTACCGCGGCGTACTGCTCGCGCACCTCCCGGTAGCGCAGCAGTTCCGCCGCCACCGGTTCCAGGACCCGGGCCCGCCCGCATCCGGCGGCGGCCTGGCGCAGCTTGCGCTCCGCGTCCTGCCCGTAGCGCCGCGCCGGGCCCCGCGCCGCGATCGAGCAGGCCCATTCCACCAGCGGGCCGCCGATGATGCCCGCCACCATCAGCAGCACGGGCGGCAGCAGCTTCGGCTCCAGGACCCCGACGATCTGCCCGACCAGCCACAGCCCGCCGAAGATCTGCAGCAGCGTCATGGCGGCCTGACCCAGCACCGCCGCCGGCCACCACGCGGGACGCGGTGGCTTGGCGGTCGGCACCGCGACCGCCGCGCCCAGGGTCACCGCGATCTCGTCCAGCGCCTCCGGGAGCCGTTCGCCGCCGCGCACCGCCGTTTCCCGCACGGCCTGCGCCCACGGCTCGGGCAGGCCGGCGACCGCCTCGTCGGCGACGGCCCGTACGGCCTGCTCCACGCGCTGGCGCGCGGTCACCTCCTCCTCGACGGGCGCCTGAGGGGCGGCGGCGCCCCGGCCGCCGATCGCGGCCAGCGCGGCCAGGCCCGACAGGGTGCGGGGCGCGCGGCGGTTCTCGTACCACCGCCACAGCCGCAGCCACGGCGTCCCGCACGCCCGTCCGGCGTTGCGCCGCCAGGCCCGCTCGGCGGCGAGGCCGGCCGCATACGCCCCGACGGCCTCGGCGAGCCGGTCCTCGAACTCGGTGCGCGCCGCCTCCCCGATCTCCGGCCCCGGGTGTCCGTCGGCCACGTACAGCGGCCGCAGGCGCGCGGCGGCGCGGTCCACGTCGGCGGAGATCCTTCTGGTCGCGGCGCCCTTCTCCTGGGTGAACTGTGCGAGGAGCTCGCGCAGTTCACCGACGCCTTCACCCGTGAGGGCGGAGAGTCCGAGCACCGTGGCACCGGGCTCCCCGTGCTCGCCGAGGGCGATCCCGTCCTCGTCGAGCAGCCGCCGCAGGTCGTCCAGGACGAGGTCCGCGGACTCGCCGGCCAGCCGGTCGACCTGGTTCAGCACGACGAAGGTCACCTCGGCGTGCCCGGCGAGGGGCCGCAGGTAGCGCTCGTGCAGGACGGCGTCCGCGTACTTCTCCGGGTCGACCACCCACACCACGGCGTCGACCAGGGCCAGTACGCGGTCCACGTGCTCGCGGTGCGCGCCGAGCGCGGAGTCGAGGTCGGGCAGGTCCACGAGGACCAGGCCGCGCAGGGCCCCCGCCTCGGAGGTCTCGCGCGGCCGGCGGCGCAGCCGGCCCGGGATCTCCAGCCGGTCCAGCAGTCCGGCGGCTCCGTCCGACCAGCTGCACGCGATGGGTGCGGCGGTGGTCGGCCTGCGCAGCCCGGTCTCCGAGATCTGCACTCCGGCGAGTGAATTGAACAGCGTGGACTTGCCGCTTCCGGTGGCTCCGGCGATCGCGACGACCGTGTGCTGCGGTGACAGCCCCCGGCGTGCGGCGGCTTCGTCCAGGACCCGGCCGGCCTCGGCGAGGGTCTTGCCGTCGAGCCTGGTCCGGGACAGGCCGACGAGCTGGCGCAGGGCGTCGAGCCGGGCCCGCAGGGCCCGGCCCTCGGCGCTGAGCGGGGGCGCGGCCGATTTGCCGCCGTCGCTGCCTGCGCCGGAGACGGCCCGGACGAGTGCGTCGTCGCCGTCCCCGCCGGCGCCCTCCCCGCCCTCGTCCGCCTCCGCCCGGCGCGAGCGCGCGATGAGTCCGTCGTCCCAGCGGTCGTCGGTGCGGTCGCGGTCCGGGTCGGTCAGGGCGCTCACCGCGTCACCTCTCCTTCTGCAGTAGGGACAGTGCGGCGATGAGCTCGGCCTGTGGTTCGGGGGTCACTTCGAGTGCCTCCAGGGGGGCGAGCCGGCGGTCGCGTTCGGCGCGCAGCACCTGGTCGAGGTGGTCGCCGACCAGTTCCGCGCCGCGGTCGCGCAGCCGCAGGGCGGCCTGGGCGCCGATCCGTTCGGCGAGCCGCTCGCCGGCGGGGCGGGCCCGTTTGCCGCCGAGGAGGGCGGCGGCGAGCAGGGCGGCGACGCCTTCGGGGTCGGGGGCGGGCTGCCGTTCGAGGGCGGAGACCTCTTCCTCGGCGAGTTCCTCCAGTACGCGCCGCCAGCGCCGGACGGCCATGCCGATGCGTGCGCCCGCTTCCCGGTCGGGGGCGGGCAGGGACACGGCTCCCGAGGCGGGTTCGCGCTTCCAGGCCTCGGCGATGCGCTCGTCGGCGGCGGCGACGGCGCACTGGACGAGGGCGGCGAGGGAGTCGGCGAGGGAGTCGAGCAGTTCGCCGGAGCTGGTGTCGAGGGGGTAGCCGCGCCAGCGGGTGAGGGCGTCGCCGGCCAGGACGGCGCCCTGGTCGAGGCGGCCCTGGATCCGCTTCCCCTCCTTCTTGTACGCGCCCTCGACGGCGGCGGTCAGCCGTACGGCGGCGGCGTGCTGGGCGGCGACGGCCGAGGCGAGCTCCGGCATCCGCCGCGAGAGGGAGTCGAGCGCGCCGAGGGCGGTCCGCCCGACGGCGTACTGGCGGGCGGCCGGGTCCTGCACGTGGTGGGCGAGCCAGGCGGAGAGGGGGGCGACGGCGCTGGCGGGGAGCAGTCCGCCGCCGCCCGCCGATTCGGGCAGCTCCGGCACGGTGAAGCGGGGTACGTCGCCCAGCCCGGCCCGGGTGAGGAGCGCGGCGTACTGGCGTGAGACCTCGGCGAGCACCTGGTGCGGGACCCGGTCGAGGACGATGACGAGCGTGGCCTTGTACTGCTTGGCGGTGCGCAGCAGGTGCCAGGGGACGGCGTCGGCGTACCGCGAGGCGGTCGTGACCATCACCCAGACGTCGGCGGCGCAGATGAGCTGGGCGGCGAGGTCGCGGTTCTCGACGACGAGGGAGTCGATGTCGGGGGCGTCGAGGATGGCGAGGCCGCGGGGCAGGGTGGACACGGTCTCGATCCGCATCTCGCGGACCAGCCGGCCGGGGCCGGGGCCGCGTCCCGGGTCGCGGGGGGACCTGCGGGGGGCGGGCGGCCCCTCGTCCTCGTCGTGCGGCACCCAGACCCGCATCAGGTCGGGCAGTACGCGCATCCCCGCGAACCAGTGGTGGTCGTCGGGGTGGCAGACGAGCACGGGGATGCGGGTCGTGGGCCGCAGCACCCCGGCTTCACTCACCTGGCGGCCGACGAGGGAGTTGACGAGGGTGGACTTGCCGGCCCCGGTGGACCCGCCGACGACGGCGAGCATCGGCGCCTCGGGCGCCTTCAGCCGGGGTACGAGGTAGTCGTCGAGCTGCGCGAGCAGCTCGGCTCTGGTCTGGCGGGCGCGCGGGGCGCCGGGCAGGGGCAGCGGCAGACGCACGGACGCGACCCGGTCGCGCAGGGCGGACAGGGCATCGAGCAGCTGAGGCCGAACATCCAAGGTCACCACATGCGAAGAATGCCCAATTTAGGACCATTTTTGAAGCTTATAAGTCCTCTGCGCGCCGAGCGCCACCCCAGGGGACATCCTGGACACAGTGGACGAGTGGGGCGCAGGCATAACGAGTGCACAACACCAAGGGCGCCGCGGCGCAAAAGCGATGCGGGAATCGCACCTGCCTGCGATTATCGGGACCGCTTCACCGAACCTACACATCGTGGCACGCGGGTGAAGCAACCGGGACAAGGCAGCCGGAGCCCTATCCTTGACCCGGCGCGGCCCACCACGGCCACCTTCCGGCCCCCGTAGCTCAGTGGATAGAGCAGGTGCCTTCTAAGCACTTGGCCGCAGGTTCGAGTCCTGCCGGGGGCACACCTTCTCCACCGGGTCACCCGGCAGTTGCCGCCGCCACCTCCTCGGTGACGGAGATCCGCCGGGAGGCACCGATCAGCCGGTCCCCGTCGTGAACCACCTCGACGACCGGCGGGCGGCTCAGGAACCCGGTCAGGCTGGCGGTCAGCCCGTACGCGCCCACGTTGGGGATGCACAGAACGTCGCCCTCGCGCGGCCGCGGCAGGGTGGCGCGGACCGCGAGGCGGTCGAGGGGGGTGCACAGGGGGCCCACCACGTCGGCGGTGATCGTTTCACGGTCGTCACCGCCGTCCCCGGCGGAGAGGTTCAGGAACCCGGCGGCGGGGCGGAGCACCCGGCCCAGGCCGCTCATGCCGCCCAGTACGTTGATGCCCGCGTCCAGTACGACGATCGTGCCCTCCGGGCGCTCCTTGACGTCGAGCACCGTGGTGAGCAGGTGACCGGCCGAGGCGGCGAGCCGCCGCCCCGACTCGAAGGCCACGCGCGGGGTTTCGCCGCCGCCCTGCGCACCCGTACCGCTCGCGCCCCAGCCCGACAGGAGCTCCTCCAGCCGCGGCCGCAGGCCGGTCAGATCGGCGCCCTCGCCCGGCATCGCGTAGGGCCAGGGGAAGCCGCCGCCGAGGTCGACGAGGCCGAGGGGGACTCCCGCCGCGGCGCCGACCGCCTCCACCGTGGCCCTGGCCGTGGCGAACGCCTCCGACAGGGCGTCGTTGCTGGGCAGCTGCGAGCCGAGGTAGACGTGGCAGCCCTGCAGCTCGATGCCGTCCGGCAGATCGGCGCACGCGCGGACCGCGTCCTCGGGGGTGAACCCGAACTGCCGGCCGTCCCCCATGGACAGCCCCGCCTTGGTGCCGCTGGGCGGCTGCAGCCGCAGCAGCACCCGCGCCCGCCGGCCCGCCGCGAGGGCCGCCGGGCCGAGGCGCCGCAGTTCGGCGGCGGATTCGCAGGAGAACTGAGTGACCCCCTGCTTCAGCGCCTCCGTTATTTCCGCGAGCGATTTGCCGGGGCCCGTGTAAAGGACGTCCCGCGGGTCGTGTCCGGCCTCCAGGGCCGCGGCCAGCTCGCCGGGCGAGGAGACCTCCGCCCGGCACCCGGCCCGTCGCAGTTCGGCCACGACCGAAGGGTGCGGATTGGCCTTCAATGAGTAGTAAAGGAGGGCGGATTCGGGCAGATGGGAACGCAAATCAGCCACACGGCAACGCAATTCGGCCAGGTCGTAAATATAGGCGGGGGTACCGAAGCGCTCGGCGGTCTCGCGAAGAACACGGTCAATCACGTCGTGGCGTCCGTTCCTCGTTCACTGTCTTCCGACGCACCGTCAACTGGGCGCCGAGCAGGCCTTGTTCCGGTCCCAGCGAGCCGTTCTCCCACTCTGGACGGCGCTTGCGGCAGACCGGACAACGCCCATACTGTACTCCCGTTCGTATGTGCGAGACGGATCTTTCAAGATCACTCCACTGGCTGATTCAGCCGTACGGGATGTGGAGCGGTCGGGGCTGGTCCTGAAAAAGAGGGGGGCTCTTGAGCGGCGCAGGCGCATCCGACCCGTCCATTGCGGACCGGCTGCGGGACACATTGATCAGTCACTTGCGGAACGTGCCGGCCGACGTGGAGTGGACCACGGTCCGGCTCCCCGACATCGGCCTCGACTCGATGTCCGCGATCGAGCTGGTCCTCACCATCGAAGAGACCTTCGACGTGCAGTTCCCCGACGAACTCCTGGTCAGGGAGACCTTCGAGTCGCTCCACTCCCTGGAGTCGGCCGTCCGTTCCATGCAGACAAGCAGCACCGACGCCGCACGCTGACCGCGATTCGCGACTGCGCAGGTCGCGGATCCGGGATCACGGGTCCCGGTCACGGGTCCCGGTCACGGATCCCCGGTCACGGATCCCGCGGTGAACCGTTCCGAACCAACGGGGGAAACACCAACGATGGCCTCTGGCATACCGACCTTCCAGGAATTCGTCCGTCCCGTACTCGTACGGGAGGAGGCGTCCGACCACGAGACGACACCGCTGAGCCGCCTGGCCGCCGGCGACTACGCGGTCCTGGCCTGGCTGGACCAGGTCGGCGACGGCCTGCCCGCCGACGTGGAGGCGGACCTCGTCGCCAGCTGGGACAAGCTGACCCTCCGCGAGGTCTACCTGATGGTCCACCCCACCGCAGAGGGAGCCGATTCCTGATGGCAGCCACCACGACCGACCTGCAACTGCCGCTGGTGAAGCGGCTGTTCGACGCCGAGATCGAGCGGGGCATCGAGACGGGCGTCCAGCTCTCCGTCTCCTTCCGGGGCCAGGTCGTCGACCTCGCCCTCGGGGACAACGGCGACGGCCACCCCATGACCACGGACACCTTCGTCCCCTGGACCTGCTCCTCCAAGCCGCTCGGCGCCCTCGCCTTCGCCCGGGCCTGGGAGACCGGCGCCGTGGACCTCGACACCCCGGTGTCGAAGGTGCTCCCGGAGTTCACCGGCGGGGGCAAGGAGAAGGTCCGCGTACGGGACCTGCTCACGCACGCGGTCGGCGTCACCGACCCGGTCATGGCCATCGACACCGGCGGCACCGATCTCGGCGACTTCGCCTGGTCGGACATCGACGCCCTGATCTGGGCCGTCGTCTGCGACGCGCCGGCCGGTCCGCTGCCCGGCAGCACCATGGTCTACAACCCGGTGACCACCTGGTACGTACTGGACCGGCTGCTGAACACCGTCAACGGCGGTGCGTCCGGGGACAGCTACCGCGCCATGTTCGAGCTGCTGGGCCTCGGCGCCACCCTCGGCCTCGACCCGGCGCTCCCTCCCGAGCGGCGGGCCAAGGTCACCGCGCCCCCCGGCGAGGAAGAGGGCCTGCGCTACATGGAGCTGGCCAGCGCGCTGCCCCTGCCCGGGGTCGGCGTGTGGGGCGACATGCGGGACCTGCGGGTGGTCGGTGAGGTGCTGCTGGACAAGGGACTGCACCGGGGCACGCCGCTGCTGCGGCCGTCGACGGTGGAGGCCCTGACGGCCACGCACTGGCCGGGCTCCCCCGACCGGTCCATCTGCGACACCGACTTCCCCTACGGTCTCGGGATCATGACGCAGCCCGCCATCTTCGGGCGCCGGACCTCCGCCCGCACCTTCGGCCACGCCGGCGGCAACACCTCCACCCTGCTGGTGGACCCGCTGTTCGGACTGGTCGTGGCGGTGTACTGGAACGGCCGGCTCGACGACGTCAAGACCTTCGCCCGCCGCTACGCCCTCGTACGGGCCCTCTACGACGACCTGGGGCTGCCGCGCCTGCCCCGCGCGGGCAGGACCGCCGCGAGCGCCGACACCGGAACGGAGTAGTGGAGACGATGGGCGGTTCCCGCACCCGGGACATGGTCAACCGGCTCCCCGGGCCCAGCCTTTGGGGGCACCGCCGGTACCTCAGGGGCATGCTGGGAAAGCCGTACGACGCCCTCGTCGAACTGCACCGGGTCCACGGGCCCGTGTGCAAGTTCGGCGTGGGCGGCCAGCAGTACGTGCTGATGTTCGGCGCCGAGGCGAACGAGCTGCTGCTCACGGACTCCCCGCGCGACCCCAAGTTCCTCTCACGTGACGTGCTGACCCTGCTGATCCCGGTGGTCGGCGCCAACGCGATGGTCGTCAGCGACGGCGAGGACCACCGCCGCCGCCGCGCGCTGGTACGGCCCGCGTTCACCCGCCGGCGCATCGAGGGGTACGTCCCCACGATGGTGGACGAGATCCACCGCATGATCGGCGGGTGGAGCTCCGGCCAGTCCGTCGACGCGTTCGCGGACGTGCGCTCGTGCATCCGGCGGATCGCGATCCACTCCCTCTTCGGCGACCGCCTCAAGGCCCACACCGACGAGATCGGCCGTGAGCTGCAGACCGCGCTGAACTACATCAACCGGTCGCCGTTCCTGCGCTTCGACCACGACCTGCCCGGCACCGCCTACCGCCGGGCCATGGCGGCGCGCGAGCGCGTCGACCGGTACGTACGGGCCGAGATCGCCAAGCGGCGCGCCGAGCCCGACGACCAGGGCGACGTCCTGGACGCGCTCCTCGAATCGTATTTCGAGGGCGACCAGCTCGCCGACCTGGAGGTCCGCGACCAGGTGATCAGCCTCATCGCCTCGGGCTACGACTCCAGCAGCTCCGCGGCGGGCTGGGCGGTGTACGCCCTGCTCAAGCACCCCGAGGTGATGCGCCGGATCCGGGAGGAGGTGGAGCGGGTCGCGGGCGACCGGCCGCTCACCGCCGAACTGATCCGCGGCATGGACTACGTCGACTGGACGGTCTCGGAGACCCTGCGCCTCTACACGCCGGGCGTGCTGACCGGCAGGACCGCCGTCGAGGACTTCGAGTTCGCCGGGCACGTCATACCCGCCGGGGCGAAGGTCCTCTACTCGCAGTACGTCACCCATCGCATGCCCGAGCTGTGGACCGACCCGCTGGAGTTCCGCCCGGAGCGGTGGGACCGGGACGCCCCCGACTACCGCGAACCGGCGCCCTACAGCTTCGTCCCGTTCGGCGGCGGCTACCGCCGCTGCATCGGATACGCCTTCGCCGAGCTGGAACTGAAGGTCCTGCTGGCCGAGCTGGCGCGCAGGGTCGACATCGAGCTGGCCACCGACGTGGTGCCGCCGACGGGAGTCGCCACGATGTGGCCCGACGGGGGCGTACCGGTGTCGGTGCGCGAGGTCAGGCCGCGCGTCGGGGCGGACCGATGACACCGACCGAGTCGCGTGAAAGGAATTCCCCGTGCCGTCGTGGCCGCTGTCGCTGAATTTCATCGTTCCGCCGCACTCCGTGCAGTTCGGCTTCGGCGGCATCCTCGAACCCGCGGCCTACCTGGAGCGGCTCGGCCGCTACATGGGCGCCGCCGAGGAGATCGGGCTGACCGGGGCGTTCGTCTACGACTTCCCGGTCGCGCTGGACCCCTGGCTCGCCGCCTTCGACGTACTGGCGGGGTCGGCCGCGCTCGAACCCATCGTCGCGGTCCGCCCGCACCAGGAGAGCGCCGAGTCGGTGGCCCGCCGGGTCACCGACCTCGGCTACCGGTTCGGGCGGCCCACGCACGTCAACATCGTGGCGGGCGCCACCCGCTCCTCGCGCGCCGACGACCGCGGCGACAAGGTCGCGGCGCGCGCGGAACTCGCCCGTTTCGCCGAGGAGCTGAGGTCGGCGCTGGACCGGCGCCACGACCCGGCGGCCGGACGTCCGCTGATCCTCACGCCCACCTCGTCCACCCCCGGCCTGGTGCCGGCCGACTGCGTGCTCACGATGGCCAGGCCCCGCCCCATGCTCGCGGAGGGCATCGAGCGGGCCCGCAAGGAGCAGCGGGTGGATCGGGTCTCGATGCTGGTCGGCATCGTGGCCCGGGACACCGAGGAGGAGGCATGGGAGGCCGCCGCCCGGCTGGCCACCCCCGACCGGCGGCAGCAGGTCGCCGGGCGCATGTTCATGGCGCAGGTCGTCTCCAGCGAGCACACCACGAGCTACGGCCTCGCCGAGGAGGGCGAGCTGCACGACGGACTGCTCTGGTACGGGGCGCCCGCCCGCGGGATCGACGCACCGAAACTGGTGGGCTCCGTCGAGCAGGTCGCGGCCTGGCTGGGCTCGTGCCGGGAGCTGGGGGTCACCGACCTGATCGTGGACCTGCCCGGCGACCCGGTCGAGTACGCGTGGACGGGGCGGGTGCTGCGGGCGTGCGGGGCGGCCGGGGAGCTCTCCGACGGGCCCGAATGAGGTCCGGCACCCCGCACGGGGACGCCGTACGGCACCACCGGCTGCTGGAGGACGCCCTGTCGGCGGCCCGTCTGCTGGCGCCCGGGGCGCCGGAGGACGGCAAGGAGGAGGCGGCGCGCCGGCTGCGGCACGGCGCACCCGGATGGCTGCCGGCCCTGCGGGCCGCCGCGGCGGCCGACGCGCACCGCACGGTCGCGGAGGCGGCCGAGGCACTGCACTGGGCCTGTGACTGGTGGCCCGACGCGGGCCCGTGGGACGAGGTGTTCGCGCTCGGCCGGGGGGCGGCACGCGCTCTCGGGGACCATCGGGCACAGGCGGCCTTCCTCAACCATTCGGCCCGGCACCACCTGGCCGGAGGGGACGACGAGCGGGCCCGGATCCGTGCGGAGGAGGCGGTGCTCTGCGCCGTGCGCGCGGGCGACGCGGAACAGGCGGCCTGGGGCCGGCTGCACTCGGCCATGGCCCGGTCCCGCACCGACGGCGACCGGGCCGTCGCGCAGGCTTCGGGCGCGGCGGCCGAGTTCCTGCGGCTGCACCGCCCGGAGGGGGCGCTGCGCGCGCTGGCGACCGCCGCGCGCACGCTCAGCGGCGCCGGCCGTCACGAGGAGGCCCGCCCGTACCTGCGGCGGCTGCGCGAGCTGTGCGCCGCGGACCGTGCCGAAGACCGCCTGGGCCCCCTGGCCGGCTCGACCCTCGCCTGGGCCTGCCTGCTCGACGGGGAGGCACTGGCCTCCGCCGGACAGTGGGAGGAGGCCGGGCACGTGTACCGGCAGGGGCTCGCCGACCTGCCCCCGGCAGCCCCCGCGAAGGCGGAGGTACTGCTGTGCCTGGGGCTCGCCGGGGTCCTGCGGCGCCGCCCGGAGGGCACGTCGCAGGGGGCGGCGCTGCTGCGCCGCGCCCTGGACGCGGCCAGGGCGGCGGACGACGTCCAGAGCATGACGCGGGTGCTGCACGCTCTGGACGACTGGGCCGCTATCGCGCGTTGAAGTACTTCGCTTCGGGGTGGTGGATGACGATCGCGTCGGTGGACTGCTCGGGGTGGAGCTGGAACTCCTCCGAGAGGTGGACCCCGATCCGCTCCGGCCGCAGCAGATCGGCGATCTTCGCCCGGTCCTCCAGATCGGGGCAGGCACCGTACCCCAGGGAGAAACGGGCACCGCGGTACTTCAGGTCGAACATGTCCTCGACCTTCGCCGGGTCCTCACCGCCGAAACCGAGCTCGGCACGGACCCGGGCGTGCCAGTACTCGGCCAGGGCCTCGGCCAGCTGCACCGACAGGCCGTGCAGCTCCAGGTACTCGCGGTAGGAGTCGGACTCGAACAG
>NZ_JBVJKF010000009.1:259634-305963 GCF_055585365.1 Streptomyces sp. NPDC053432 | reverse complement strand
CCAGCCCCCGTTGGGGGTCAGACGCTGTCAGGCAGAAGCGCGTAGCGATCTTGGGCGGTTTATGTCCGGCCACAGGGGCTCGCAGACGCCGTCGGACAGGAGCGCGTAGCGATCGGATGCGCTCCCGGGCTCTGCCCGGACAGTGCGGGCGGCCCGGGTTGTTGCTGTCCCTCCCGGCCCGTTCTTTTGGGGGTTTCCCGTTGGTCATTGTCTTTCCGTGGCGGGACGGCCTGTCAAGGGCGGCCGAAGGCCGTCGCGAAGCGACGCGACGACGAAGGAGGAGCGCCCTTGACAGGCCGTCCCGACACGGAAGGACTATGGGACCGACGGGAAATCCCCAAGACTTCTCTGACTTCCGGCCGGCCGGGGCGCCGCCCTCGCCCACCCCCGCCGCACGCGGCACCCTCGCCGGGCGGCACCGTCCCCACCCACCCTGCCCGAAGAAGCCAAGTCCCCTCGCGCGAGGGACACCCGCCACACCCCACCCCCACCCAGGGGGCGGGTGGGCAGCCGCCGAACGCGGATGCGGGGCCGAGGGGGTGAAGGCCCCGCACGCGGGGGCGCCCGTACCGGCTACGGCTGCGGCTCGAAGTCCCAGTACGGGCGGACTCGTTGCTTCGCCGAGACCGTGTGGACGTGCTGGGGGCCCAGCGTGCGGGTCAGGGCCTTGATGCCGGCGTCCTCGTGCTTGCCGGCCTCCTCGTCCTCCCGCACCGACCGCAGGTCCGCGGCCAGGGCGATCTGTGCGCTCAGCGTCATCGGGTGGTCCGGGCCCAGTACTTCCTCCGCGCCCCGCAGGGTCTCCCGGCTCAGGGACAGCGCGTCCTCCCGGTGCCCGGTGATGTTGCGGTGGCCGGTGGCGTTCAGCGCGCAGCCCAGCGTCCACGGGTGGCGGTCGCCGAGCGCGCCCCGCATGCCGACGAGCGCCTGTTCGGCGAGGGAGAGGGCCTCCGCCCGTTCGCCCTGGGCGCGCAGGATCAGGCCGAGGTTGCCGACCGTGCCGATGCTGTACGGGTGGGCGAGGCCGAGTTGGGACTGGTAGCCGCGGACCACGTCCTCGGAGATCCGGCGGGCCTCGCCGACGTCCCCGTACTCCCGCAGGTACGTCGCGTAGTCGGAGGCCACCATCAGCGTCCAGGGGTAGTCGACGCCGAAGACGCGCGTGGCCCGTTCCCACACGATCCGCAGCCGCTGGCCGGCGCCCGCGATGTCCCCGGAGCGGCGCAGGCACAGCCCGAGGTTGTGCTCGGCCCGCAGGGTCTGCGGGTGGTCGAGTCCCAGGACCTGGGTGTTGATCTTGAGGCCCTGTTCCTGGCGGGTCTGCGCCTCCCGGTAGCGGCCCATCAGGCGCAGGCCCATCGCGCAGGCGATGCCCGAGGACAGGGTGGAGATGTGGTGGGCCTTCAGGACGCGTTCGCGGCGCCGCAGGGTGTCCAGGTCGAGGTCGTAGGAGTCCTGGTAGCGGCCGAGGAGGCGGTAGGTGGCGGCGAGGTTGTTCTGGGCGGCCAGGGTGGTGGAGTCGTCCTCGCCGAGCAGTTCGCGGTAGGTGGTCAGGCAGTGCTCGAAGATCTCCCGAGCCGGCTCGAACTTGGCGATGCACAGCAGGACCCCGCCGTACGAGCTGCTGGCGCGCAGGGTCTCCAGGTCGCGGTCGCCCCGCTCCTGCTGGAGTTCGGTGGCGCGGGCCCGGGTGAGGGCCTCGGCGCGCCGGAACAGGCCGAGGTTCCGCAGGGCTCCGCCGTAGTGGTAGCTGAGCTCGCGGACCTTGGGGTGGTCCTCGCCCAGCATGGTCCGCCAGACCAGGTCGGTCTCCTCGGACAGCCTCAGGCAGGTGCGGTACTCCCCGGCGAGGATGAGGTAGCGCAGGCAGTGCAGCAGGAAGGTCTGGATGCGCGGGTTGCTGCTGGTGACGACGCCGGAGGGGCCCAGGTGCGGGATGAGTTCGGCGTAGCGGGGCCAGAGCCGGGAGTCGGCGGGCCGGCCGGGGTCGGCCGCGGCGAGGACCTGGCGGACGGCGCGGGAGAGCGGCTCGGCCTCCTCCTCCGAGAGGTTCTCGCGGACGATGCCGTGGACCATGCGGTGCAGCTGCACGGTTTCCAGGCCGCCGCCGCCCTCGTCGACGGACAGGTCGGAGTACTCAAGGCGCACGACGGAGAACTGGACGAGCTTGTTGAGGGCGGCGTTCCACCGGATCTGGTCGTTGATCAGCCCGGCGAGCTGCTCGGGCACGTCGTCGGCGGGGAACTCTCGCAGCAGCCGCAGCGGCACCGGCCCGGGGGCGAAGAAGACGAACAGCCGCAGCAGGGCGAGGGCGTCGGGGAAGTTCTCCCGTACGTTGTTGAGGAGTATGGCCAGTGCGGTGGGGAAGGGCAGCGGGTAGTCGTCGGAGACGGTGACGGCCTCGCGGGAGTCCAGCCGGCGCTGGAGCAGCGCCAGGTAGTCGCCGACGGTCAGCGGGGAGTCGGCGAGCCAGCCGGCGGTCTGGTCGAGGGCGAGCGGGTAGTCCTCCAGCGCCTCGGCGAGCTGGTCGGCCTCGTCGGTGGTGAGGCGGCGGGCGCGGCGGCGGATGAAGGTGACGGACTCGGGGCGGGCGTAGAGCGGGACTTCGACGAGGCTGGTGTGGCGGGTGGCCCATTCACGGTTGCGGGAGGTGATGATGACGTCGCCCGCGCCGGAGGGCAGCAGGTCGATGAGGTCGTCGGGGTTGTCGCAGCCGTCGAAGACCATCAGCCAGCGGCTGTACGGGGATCCGCGCCGCAGCGCTTCCAGTACGGCCCGGATCTGCTCGCCGTAGCTGCCCGCGCCGCGCGGGAGTCCGAGGGCGGGGGCCAGGTCGGCGAGGCGTTCGCGCAGGGTGGGCCGGTCTTCGGCGGGGACCCACCACACGACGTCGTACTCGGAGGCGAAGCGGTAGGCGTATTCGGTGGCGACCTGGGTCTTGCCGACGCCGGAGAGCCCGAGGAGGGTGACGGTGGACGCGCCGGGCGGGGCCTCGACGAGGGCTTGGCGCAGGGTGCCGATGACGTCGTTGCGGCCGGTGAAGCGGGGGTTGCGGCGCGGGACGCGGCCCCAGATCTCGGGCGGGTCGTTGGGGAAGCGGGGGCCGCGGCGGCCGGTCTCGGTGCCGATCCGTTCGGTGGGCAGCTCCAGGCGGCGCAGCACGCGGTACTCGGCCTCGTAGGCGTCCAGGCCCCACAGGTCGGTCTTCTCCAGCACGGCCACGGCGCTGGGCAGTGGCGCATCGGTGAGGCAGACGGCCGCGAACCGGTCGGGGTGGTCGTCGGTGACCGTGCGCAGGGCGGCGTTCCACTCCTCGTCGGTGTGGGTGCCGGCGGAGAAGTACCGCTCGGACAGGACCAGGAGGACCCGGCTGCCGGAGCGGGCGAGGTCGTCGAGGGCCTGGTCGAGGCCGGTGCTGTTCTGCGGGTCCCAGCGCTGGAGGGACACGCGGTGGCCGTGCTCCTCCAGGCGGTGGGCGATCCACACGGCCCAGGGGCGGTTGAAGCCCGCGAAGCTGATGACGAAGCGCTGCGGGCCGGCGGCTGGGCCCTGGTCCTGCCGAGTACCGGTGGTCATACGGCCGTCTCCCTGGAATCCGGGCAGTGGCAGTGGACGGGGTTGAAAACCTACCGCAGCGGACGCTCCGTCAACCTCGTACGAACGGGGCGAGTTCGGGGTGTTCCTGGCACCAGGCGCGGCGTTCGCGGTCGACGGCCCGGCGGGCGGCGGTGTGGTGGTCACCGGGGGGCGGGAGTTCATCCATGGCCCGTTCGGCGGCTGCCATGGCGTCGGTGAACTCCCTTCCGGCCGGGGTGAGTCGCTCGTGCGCGCACAGGACGGGCAGGACGCAGGCCACCTGTGCGCGGATCCGGGCGTGCTGGGCCCAGGCGCCGCGGGCGCCGTAGAGGGCGGCGCGCTGCCAGTACCCGGCGAGGGCGAGGTGCGCGTAGGTGCCGTGGAGGAGTCCCTCCAGCGGGCGGGGGTCGTTGCGCCAGGGGGCCCAGTGGCGGGGCGTGCGGTCGGCGGTGTGCAGGGTCAGGACGTCGGTGAGGGCGGTCAGTTTGCCGTGCTGCACCTCGTGGACGAGGGTGGCGGCCAGTGCGGGCGGGGCCTGGGCGCGGGCCAGGACGGAGCCGGCGGCCGCGGGGAGGGTGGCGCCGCTGGACCGGGAGCCGCCGCCGAGGGGTACGACGGAGCGCAGGAGCTGGACGGTCTCCTGGGCGCGGGCGGTGTCGTAACGCCGGAGCAGGGTGAGGGCGCCGGTCCACTGGGTGTCCCAGCGCTTGTGGCCCCGGGGCGTGAGCCTGCGGGCGGGCCGGACGGGGGCGGGGCGGGCGGGGCCGGGTGCCCGGTACGGGTCGAGGTCGTCGAGGGCGGTGCGGCCTCCGGGCAGGGCGTGCAGGGGCAGGATGGCGGGGTCCTCGGGGTCCCAGGAGCGCTCGGTGAGGGTGAGCGGGCCGGGGCGGTCCGGGCGCAGCAGCCCGAGGGTGGGCAGCACGAGCCGGCCGTGCAGGGGCCGCAGGGTGTGGGTGAAGGCGATGCGGGCGCGCAGGGCGGCGGCGACGGCGAGGGCCCCGAGGTGCGCGAGGTCGGCCGGGGGCCCGGAGGGGGCGTGCAGGCGGCGCAGCGTCTCCTCGGCCCAGACGCCGGTGGCCGGGTAGTGCAGGACGTCGCGCACCGCGTCGGGATCGCGGCGCTCGGCCTCCTCCAGCAGGGCCCAGTGGTCGGCGGCCGCCCCGGAGCGGCCGCCGGGGGCGGCGTCGAGGACGGCGCGCAGCAGGAGCAGCCGCTTGGAGCGCCGTACGTCGCGCACGAGTCGGGTGCCGTCGGTGCTGGGCTCGGTGGAGGCGATGGCCCGCAGGGTGCGGGTGGGCACGTGGAAGGCGGCGGGCACGGCGGTCACGGCCCCGCCCCTGCTCGCGCGGGCGTCCGGGGGTTCCGCGCCTCGAACGCCGGCGGGGCGGGGTGCGGCAGGTGCGGCGGGTGCGACGCCGTTCCGGGGGCTCCGCCCCCGCGCCCCCGCGCCTCAAACGCCGGCGGGGCTGGGGGGTGTCCCCGGGCGGGACCGGCCAGTTGGGGCGGGGCCCCTCCGGAGTGACTCCTCGTCGTCGCGCCTGCGGCCGCGGCAAGACCGCCGGGCCCTGTTGCGCGCTCCTCCTGCGGGGACCCTCCTGCGCGGCCCCACCCCGGCCGCGCCCTCCCGGTGCGGGGGGAGCGGGGGCGCGCAGGGGCGTCCCCGCGGGAGGAGCGCGCGACCACCCTCCCCATGGCGCCGCGGCCGCAGGCGCGGCGACGAGGAGTCGCCCCGGAGGGCCCCCGCGGACCGACCCGCACGATCGAAGCCCCCGACCGGGAAACCCAAGCCCCTCCGGCGATTGAGGAGCGGGGGCGCGGGGGCAGAGCCCCCGGAACGGCGCCGCACCGAACGACGGACACCAGCCGAATCCAGCGGCAGAGCCCCGGTAACGGCGCCGCACCGGCAGACGGCCCCGCCGGGTGGCGTGCGGCGGGCCCGTGCCGGCTCGTGATCGTTCGGCTCATCGCTGCACCTCCCCGCTGTGGACGGTCCATCCCTGCCCTCCGGCAGGTCCCGGCTAACGGCGGAAAGTGGTCAAACCAGCGTCGGTATCGCGCAACGCCTACGTCGGGTCGTCGTAGGCGTTCAGGATCTCCGCGGGGTGGGTCACGCGCTCGACCATGCCCTCGATCACGTGGGCGAGGACGGAGTCGTCGATCCCGCGCAGTGCGGCCAGGTCCAGCCCGGAGAGGTCCGGCAGCGCGCCGGAGCACTCGCGGCGCGAGACCGCTTCCTGATGCTGAGTCACCATGGGCTGCCCGTCCCCCTGTTGCTTCGGATTCCTGCGGCTTCGACGGTCCACTGCCCTTTTCCCTCCTCCGGCGTGCGGAAACTGCTCAGAGGTCGGCTTCGAGGGCACGCGTACGGGCGCGCACGGCCTCGCGCCGCTCCTCGTCGGCGTCCGGGCCGAGCCGCGTCCACAGGTCCAGGGCGGAGCGGTACGCGTCGAGGGCCGCCCGGGGGCGGGCGAGGCGTTCCAGGACCTCCCCGCGCTGCTCCTGCACGCGGGCCGCCAGGTGCAGGGCGGTGCCCGCGCGCTCCTCGTGCTCCCCGTGCTCCCCGTGCTCCGGCCCGTCGGCCCGGTCGGCTTCCAGGGCCGCCCGCCAGGCCCGCCGGTAGGAGTCGGCGGCCCGGTCGAGGCGGTCCAGGGTCCGGGTGTGGGCGTGCAGCTCCTGCTGTACGTCGCCGTGGTCCCGCAGGGCCCGGGCCCGGTCGAGGGGGCTCCGGCTCTGCCTGGCGGCCAGTTCCAGCAGGTGTTCGGCCTCCAGCAGGTCCACGGCGTCGCCTTCGTACGCGTGGCGCAGCCGCAGCCCGGTGGCCAGCCGCCGCAGCCGGTGCGCGGCCCGGGGGTCGGACTGCGGGACCGCCGACCGGCTGTCGCGCAGTACGCGCACGGCCGCGCCGGTGAACGGCCGCCCGTCGGCGGCCCGCGCCCGGTCCAGGAGTACGTCGCCCCACTCGTACAGCAGTTCCGCGAAGGCCTCCGCGTCGCGGGGGATCAGCCGCCGGGCCCGGCCGTAGGCCTCGGCCGCGTCCTCCAGCGCCGCCGGGTCCTCGTCCCGCGCGTACCGCGCCCGGTGCAGCCGGGCCTGGCACACGAGGGCGGCCACCCGCAGCTCCTGGTCCCCGCCGGCCTCCTCCAGGGCGGTCGCCACCAGCCCGGCCGCCTCTCCCAGCCGCCACGGCAGGTACCGCAGCGCCCCGGCCAGCTCGACCCGTACGCCCGCCACCCTCGCGGTGTCGGCGCCGGCCAGGAGGGCGGTGAGGGCCGTGGCCAGGCGGGCGGCGGCCTCCTCGGCCAGGGCCGTGCGGTCGGCGGGGGCCGGGGTGTGGGGCAGCAGCGCCAGCAGGACGCGGCCCAGGGCCAGTTGGAGTTCCGGGTGCGGGACGAAGACGGGGCTCGGGCCGGGGGCCGCCCCCGCCAGGGGTTCGAGGGCGGCGCGGGCCTCGCGCAGGGCGGCGGGGTCCTCGCGCAGGGCGCTCAGCCGGATCAGGGTGTCGGCGCGCCGGACGGCGCAGTCCCGGCGCAGCCGCGGGGCGGCCGCGGCGGCGCCCGCTGCGGCGAACTCCCGGTCGGCCGCCTCCAGCAGTTCCGCGTCGGGTACGGCCGCCAGGGCCCGTTCGTACAGCACCCGGCCCCGGACGGCCCGCGCGAGCGGGGTCCGCAGGCCGGCCAGGGCCCGTTCGGCCTCGGTGAGCAGCTCGGGGTCCCGCTGGGCGGCCCACAGCCGCAGCAGGGCCACGGCCAGTTCGGTCTCGGCCTCCTCCGGCGGGTCGCCGGGGCCGGGCGGGGCGGCGACGGCCCGCCGCAGCAGGGCGACGGCCTCGTACAGCGTGCGCGGGTCCCCGTCGGTCTCGCCGTCGGCGAGCCGGGCGCGGGCGGCCCGTACGACCCGGGCCCGTACGGGCGGCGGCAGCGGTTCCCGGGCCGGCGGGCCCTCCCCCGGTTCCTCTCCGGGGACGCCGGGCAGGTAGCGGCGTACGACCTTCGCGGAGACCTCGGCGAAGGCCTGCGGGAGCCGCCCGAGGCGTTCCCCGGCGGTGGCGTCCGGCGGGGCGTCGGCGGTCGGCGCGGGGGCTCCGGTGAGCTGGGAGACGGCGAGGGCGGGGAAGTTGCGCACGCCCCGCCCGAAGTGCGCCAGCACGTATTCCGAGCAGTGTTTGAGCACCAGTGCGGCCTCGTCCCGCCCCAGGGGGCCCAGCAGGACGTCCTGGACGCCGGGCGCGTACTCGTACCACTGCCCGGCGGTCGGCCCGGTGCGCCGCAGCAGCCCGCTGAGCAGCACTTCCGCGAGGTCGGAGGGTTCCGAGTCGGGCAGCATCGTGCGCTGGACGAGCCGCATGACGGGCAGGGTGAGCGGGGCCGCCGAGAGGTACACGGCGAGTTGTACCGCCCGGGGCGCGGCCGAGGAGCGGAACCGGGCGACCAGTTCGCGCGGCGGCCGGGCGGCCCTGGGCGGCGGCGGGGGCGCGCCGGGGTGGTCGGCGAGGACCCGGCCGACCTCGGCCGGCACCGGCCCGCTGCCGAGCCCGGCGACGAGGCGGGCCCAGGCCCCGAGGGCGGTCGCGCTCGGCGGCAGCACGGGCACGGTCAGGCCGCCGGTGAGCCGTCCGGGCAGGGGCGGCCGGTCCGGCCGGAACCGCAGCTTCCCGCCGCCTCCGTCGACCCGGGCGAGGGTGCCGCGCTCGGTCGGCAGCCAGCTGCGCCCCCAGAGGCGCTGGGGCAGCGGTTGGACGACCACGCAGGGGGTGCATTCGGCCCACCGGTGCAGGAGCCGCTGGGCGGACCCCTCGCGCCACATGGGTCCGGCGCAGTCGGAGACCACCATGGTCAGGGCCCGGCCGGTCGGGTCGCGCAGCTGGTCCGCGGAGCGGGCTCCGGCGCCCGCGACGGGGCCGCGGCCGAGGACCACCGTGCCGTCGTCGAGCCGGTGCAGGTAGTGCACCTGGACGTCCCGGAAGGCGCCCAGCCGCTCGCAGACGGAGCGCAGTTCCTCGAACATGTCCTGCCAGACGGCCATCGACGGCGACGCGTCCATCACCAGCCGTACGGTCGCCTCGCGGCGGCTCTCGGGCCTGAGGACGGGGATGACCAGGCCGAGGGCGCGTGCGCTGGCCTCGGCGGTGGCCGGCTCGTCGAGCACCCTGCGGGTGGGCGGGGCGGGCGGCCGGTGCCGCTGGAGGGCGCGCAGGGCCCGCTGGATGTCGAGGATGCGGGGCAGTGCGGCGGCGCCCGGGACCCGTACGGGCACGGCGGTCTGCCCGGGGAACCCGGTGCCCTGCGTTTCCGTCTCGGCGGGCCGGCGCGATCCGGGTGCGTAGAGCCTTACCTGGTCCTCTTCTTCCGGCTCGGCCCGCTCGGGCTCCGCCGGGGGCGGCCGGACCGGTTCCTCCTCCTCGGTCCCGGGCGCCCGGACCCGTGCGGGTGGGGCTGCGGTCCGCTCCACCGGGCGCCGGATCCGCCCGGCGAGCCACAGCGCGTCGGCGATCTCCTCGGGGGACGGATCGAGCCCGGCGGCGCTCAGCAGCGCGGCCAGTTCGCGGATGCCGGGTGCCGCGGGCTCGGGCACGCCGGATCCGTGGACGGCCGGTTCGGGCACGGCCGGTTCTGGCACGGCCGGTTCTGGCACGGCCGGTTCTGGCACGGCCGGTTCTGGCACGGCCGGTTCGGGCACGGCCGGTTCGGGCACGGCTGGGTCAGGTTCGGGCACGGCCGGTCACCTCGGGCGGTCGAGGCGCTGGATGAGCAGGTCGGCGAGGTCCTCCCGGGTGGGCGGGGCGGCGTAGTGGGTGAGGTAGACGGCGTTGAGCAGCTGGTCCGCGGCGACCAGTTCGGACTGGGAGCGGCTGAGGAACTCCCGGATCAGGTCGGCGCCCGCGCGGGCGGCCTCCTCGCCGAGGTGGGCGCGGACCATGGTGGCGAGCCGCTTCTCGCCGGGCTGGCCGAGCTTGAGCTGGATGCAGCGGCGCAGCAGGGCGGCCGGGAAGTCCCGTTCGCCGTTGCTGGTCAGGATGATGAAGGGAAAGGCGCGGCAGCGCACGCGGCCGCCGCGGACGGTCACCTTCGCGCCGTCGTCGGTCAGCACCCGTACCTCGGGTTCGGTGTCGGCGACCCGTTCCAGCTCGGGGAGGGCGAACTCGCCTTCCTCCAGCACGTTGAGGAGGTCGTTGGGCAGGTCGATGTCGCTCTTGTCGAGCTCGTCGATCAGCAGCACGCGGGGCCGCTCGGTGGGCAGCAGGGCGGTCCCCAGCGGCCCGAGCCGGATGTACTTCCCGATGCCGGGCACGCCGCCGGGGCCGACGCCGTGGGCGCCTCCGGTCGCCGCGATCTGTACGTCCTGGAGGCGTGCGAGGGCGTCGTAGCGGTACAGCCCGTCCTGGAGCACGGTCCGCGAGACCACCGGCCAGCGCAGCACCCGCCCGAGCTTCAGCTCGTGGGCCACGGCGTGCGCGAGGGTGGACTTGCCGGTACCGGGGAAGCCGGTGACGAGCAGGGGCCGGCGCAGGTACAACGCCGCGTTGACGGCTTCCAGTTCCTCGGGCTCGGGCCGGTGCAGCTCGGCGGCCTGCCGGTGCGCCCCGAGCCGCCGCGCGATGGCCCCGTCGGCGGGCCCGGCCGCCGTGTCCGCTGCTCCGGGTCCGTCCGGTTCGCCGGCCGGGGCGCCGTCGAAGTCCCGCCACGGCGGCGGGTCGGGCAGTGCGTCGATCCCGTCGTGGGGTTCGCCGACACCGCGGTAGATGAGCCACTCGTCGTTCATGGATGCTCCCTCGTCGAGTCCCGCCGCGCCGTCACAGATCCCCTTGCAGGGGCTCGTCGTCCGGCAGCGGCCGCGCCGGGTCCTCCCACACCAGTCCCGATCCCGAGGCCCAGTAGGCGTCGGGATCGGCGTCGTACAGCCGTCTGCGCAGGTGCTGCAGGCGGCTGGGCAGCGTCTCGCCGCGGAAGGCGTCGCCCAGTTCCTCCCGCTGCCCGCGGTGGTACGGCGCGCACGGGGCCGCCGGGTCGGCGGGGGGCCGCCGGAGCATCACGACCCCGTAGCCGGCGTCCCGTACGGCGTGCAGCGAGCCGAGGGCGGGTTCCCGCGCGGGAGCCCGGCAGTGCACGGGCACGGTGTTGTCGGGGAGCGCGGCCAGCCAGAACGGGGACGGGCTGCGGGGGCGGCCGCGCACGCAGTCGGCCCGTTCGTCCAGGACCGGCCCCGCCTGCACGCGGGCCCACCGGGCGGCGGCCGCGGGCACGGGCGCCCGGCTGCCCGCCGCCCACCGGAAGACGACCGGCCGCTGCACCCCCACGGGCAGGCCGCCCGCCAGCTTCCATTCGTCGACCGCGGCCCCGAACAGCTCGGGGCCGACGGCGACTTCGAGCATGGCGGCCGCCTCGTCCGTGTCCGCGCGGCGGAAGGCCTCGGCGAGCGGGTCCCGCAGCACCTCGGGCAGCTCGCGCATCACGGCCCGTACGCCCGAGTCCACCGGGGTCAGCCGCCCCGGGTGCGCGGGGCCGGCGAGCACCGAGACCCGCCAGTCGTAGACGTCGGTCTCCCAGGCGTGCGCCCACAGCTCCAGCAGGGCCGAGGCCCCGGCGGGCGGGCCGCCCGGCTGCCGGGTCCCGGGCCCGCGGGGTACCCGCCCGGCGACGGCGTGCAGCCGCTCCGCCCGGTCGAGCAGGCCCCGCTCACGGCGTTCGCCCAGTTCGCGCCGCTGGGGGCGCCACAGCCGCACGGCGGCGGCCCGGGTCCACTCCCACAGGTCCTCGTCCGCGCCGGCGGGGGACGGCTCGCGGTGGTCGGCCACGCTCACGTCGGTGGCGTAGCGGAGCATCGCCTCGGCCTCGCCCCGCCCGCTCGGCGGGTCGTACAGCATGCCGATCCCGTCGCGCCAGCTCAGCGGGGCGGGCGGATGCGGGTCCGGTTCCTCGCCGCGGGCCGCCTCGACGAGGGCGCGTACGGTCTCGGAGGAGCCCGGCGGGGGCAGTTCGGCGAGCAGCCCGAACAGGGTGGTGCGTTCGCCGGGGGCGAGCCGGCCGCGGCCGCCGTAGGGGTCTCCGTCCGGGGCGGCGAGCTCGTCCTGCACGTCGGTCCAGGTCCGGCGGGTGTCGAGGTCGCTGAGGTGTTCGTCGTAGTGGTGGCGGTCGTGGGCCTGCATGACGCGCTGGTAGAGCCCGGCTTGCCCGTCGCCGCCCGCGGGCAGGGTCCTGAGCTGGACCACGGACACGGCGAGTCCGCCGCCGCCGGTGTTCCGGCGGGCCTTGACCACGCCGACGACCTCGCCGCGGGTGAGGTCGACCACGGGTCCGCCGGACATCCCGGGCTCGATCTCGTCGTCGTCGCCGAGCCGGATGGCGGCGCCGTTGCCCGCGACGCCGAGCAGCCGGGTGGTGCGGCCGGTGATCTCGGGGGTGCCGAGGTCCTCGGTGCAGCCGAAGTAGGCGGCCTCGTCGAAGCGGGGCCTGGAGCGGTCGGTCAGCCAGACGCAGGCGTGGGAGACGGGCGAGAGCACCTTCACGAGGGCCAGGTCGGGCAGGTCCCACAGGGCGCCGCGGGCGGGCCGCCGCTCCTCCAGCCGCTCGGGCAGTACGCGTTCCACCCGCCCGACGACGGTCCAGGTGGCGCCGCCGGCTCCCGAGGGGTAGGTGATGCCGACCTCGCGCCCGGTGATGCGCATGGTGGCCCCACCCCCTTCGCCGACCACGTGCGCGCACGTCAGGACCCAGCCGGGGGCGACGAAGAAGCCGCTCCCCCAGGTGGCAGTGGGCCCAGGGGTTCCATACCCGTCCGGCGGGGCGTGGACGCGTACGGTCGCGGCCAGAACGAGGGGTTCCAGGAGCTCGTAGGCGCGTCCGGATCCGCCCGTGCGCCCGTCCGTCATCCACGCCCCCCGCTCGTTGGGCGTCCAGGCTAGACCCGGGGCCGCCGCTGACGGGAGGTTCCCGCGGGCAGGCGGATTATCCTGGCGGGAAACACCCCCCTGGACACGGAGCCCGACTTGTACTTCACCGATCGCGGCATCGAGGAGCTGGAGAAGCGGCGCGGCGAGGAGGAGGTCACCTTCGAGTGGCTCGCCGAGCAGCTGCGGACCTTCGTCGACCTGAACCCGGACTTCGAGGTCCCGGTGGAGCGCCTGGCGACCTGGCTGGCCCGTCTGGACGACGAGGACGACGACGCCGACGACTGAGCGAAAGCGCTGACGAGAACGGCCCGGCTGCCACGCAGGCAGTCGGGCCGTTCTCGCATGTGCGCCGGGCAGCGGCGCACCGGGTGCACAGGGCGCCGGATCAGGCGGCCTTGGTCTCCCAGAAGATGCGGTCGATCTCGGCGATGAGCTCAAGGGCCTTCGCGCCGGTCGCCGGGTCGTTCGACGCCTTGGCGGCCGAGAGGGCCTTCAGGGTGTCGTTGACCAGGGTGTGCAGCTGCGGGTACTTCTCGAAGTGCGGCGGCTTGAAGTAGTCGCTCCACAGCACCGAGACGTGGTGCTTCGCGAGCTCGGCGCGCTGCTCCTTGATGGTGATGGCGCGGGCGCGGAAGTCGGCGTCGTCGTTGGCCTGGTACTTCTCCTGCACGGCCTTGACGGACTCGGCCTCGATGCGGGCCTGGGCAGGGTCGTACACGCCGCACGGCAGATCGCAGTGGGCGGAGACCTTCGCCTTGGGGGCGAAGAGGCGGGAAAGCATTGGAGTGTGTCCTCCTCGTGATCGTCTTCTCAGGGGGGAGATTACTCGCTGGGGAACCGGATTTCGCGGGCGCCCCCATGGGCTTAGGACAAAAGTCCAGGTGCTCGGCCGGACCGGTGAGCGAACGTACGGGGCCGTGCGGCAGCATGCGGGTGTGACGAGGAGGACACGGATGGTGGAGAACAGACGCCCGCGGAAGCAGTTCGGGCTGGTCGAGGTGACGGGGGCGTCGATGGTGCCCACGCTGCTCAGCGGCGACCAGCTGCTGGTCCGTTACGGGGCCCGGGTGCGGCCGGGTTCGGTGGTCGTGCTGCGTCACCCCTTCCAGCAGGACCTGCTGGTGGTGAAGCGGGCGGCGGAGCGGCGGCCGGGTGGCTGCTGGTGGGTTCTGGGCGACAACCCGTACAACGAGACCGGCGACAGCACCGTCTACGGGCCGGTGCCCGACGAGCTGGTGCTGGCGACGGCGGTCCTGCGGCTGCGGGCGCGCGAGGAGGGTCAGCGTTCGCTGAGGGCGTGGCTGTCCTGGGCGGTGTCGGCGCTGCGGCCGCTGCGGGCGGACGCCTCGGCCTCCAGGCGCTTGCGGGCACGGTAGGCGGCGACGTTGGCGCGGGTGGCGCAGCGGTCGGAGCAGTAGCGCCGGGAGCGGTTGGTGGAGGTGTCGAGGTAGGCGTTGCGGCAGGGAGCGGCCTGGCAGAGGCCGAGGCGGTCGGGGCCGTGCTCGGTGAGGTGGAAGGCCAGCCCGAAGGAGGCGATGGCGGCGTAGCCGGCCGACGCGTTCGAGGGGTGGTCGGCGAGGTGGATGTGCCAGTCGGGGCGTCCGGTCTCGTCGAGGGTCTCGTGGCCGGAGACCTGGGGGCTGACGGGGAACTCCATGAGCAGGGAGTTCAGGAGGTCGACGGCGAGGACGTGGTCGCCGCCGTCGGCGGCCTCGAAGACGGCGCGCAGCCGGGCGCGGACGTTGCGGAAGCGGGTCACGTCGGTGTCGGTGACGCGGCGGGCCATCTGCTGGCTGGCGCCGAACAGGGCGCGGACGGCGTCCACCGAGGTGAGCGAGTCCTTGTTGCGGGCCGGCTCCTCGGTGTTGACCAGGCGCACGGCGAAGTCCGAGTAATGGGCCAGTTCCACTTGTAGTCCTTACGGATGCGGATTAGTGTCTCGGTAACGGCTGAGACGTCTTCGAGGGTATTACGTACGAGGGGGTTCGTGATGGCGGATACGACGGATGCGGCAGCTGCGGCGACGACGACCGACACCACCGCGGGGTACTGGCAGGCCTGGCAGGACAGCTGGGACAGGCAGCAGGAGTGGTACATGCCCGACCGCGAGGAGCGGTTCCGGGTGATGCTGGACATGGTCGAGGCGTTGGTCGGCCCCACCCCCCGGGTACTGGACCTCGCGTGCGGTACGGGAAGTATTACGGACCGCGTCCTCAAGCGGTTCCCGGGAGCCACCAGTACGGGCGTCGATCTGGACCCGGCCCTGTTGACGATCGCCGCGGGCCACTTCGCCGACGACCCGCGCGTCACCTTCGTCGCCGCGGACCTCAAGGACCCGGACTGGCGCTCGGCGCTCCCCCACGGGACGTACGACGCGGTCCTGACGGCCACCGCCCTGCACTGGCTGCACAGCGAGGACCTCGCCGTCCTCTACGGGCAGCTCGCGCCGCTGGTGGCCCCGGGCGGGGTGTTCATGAACGCCGACCACATGCCCGACCCGGCCACCCCGCGCATCGACGCCGCCGAGCACGCCCACCGGCACGCCGCCATGGACAGGGCCAAGGCGGCCGGGGTCGCCGACTGGCGCGAGTGGTGGGCCCTGGCGGCCGCGGACCCGCTGCTGGCCGAGCCGGTGAAGCAGCGCTTCGCGATCTACGGCGAGCACGCCGACGGGGACACCCCGCCGGAGGCCTGGCACGTCCGCACGCTGCTCGACGCCGGCTTCGCGGAGGCCCGCACGGTCTGGCGCTCCCCCTCGGACGCACTGGTCCTAGGTCTGAAGCAGTAACTTCACGGGGCAGCGGCAAGGGGCGGTACGGAATATCCGTACCGCCCCTTGCCGCTGCCCCTTCCGGGGCGCGGGGAGCTGCGCGACCGGCCACGGCCGGCCCACAGCTCCCCGACCACGTTTCCCGCGGAGCGCTCAGAGCACCTTGGAGAGGAACGCCTTGGTGCGGTCGTGCTGCGGGTTGCCCAGCACGTCGCGCGGGTTTCCGGACTCCACCACGACGCCGCCGTCCATGAAGACCAGGTTGTCGCCGACCTCGCGGGCGAAGCCCATCTCGTGCGTGACCACGATCATGGTCATGCCCGACTCGGCCAGGTCCCGCATGACGTCCAGGACGTCACCCACCAGCTCCGGGTCGAGCGCCGAGGTGGGCTCGTCGAAGAGCATCAGCTTCGGCTCCATGGCCAGCGCGCGGGCGATCGCCACGCGCTGCTGCTGGCCGCCGGAGAGCTGGGAGGGGTAGTTCCCGCCCTTGTCGCCGAGGCCCACGCGGTCCAGCAGGCGCACGGCGCGCTCGCGCGCCACCGCCTTGGACTCGCCCTTGACCATGACCGGGGCTTCCATGACGTTCTCTATGGCCGTCATGTGCGGGAAGAGGTTGAAGCGCTGGAAGACCATGCCGATGTCCCGGCGCTGGGCCGCGACCTCGCTGTCCTTCAGCTCGTAGAGCTTGTCGCCCTTCTGCTTGTACCCCACCAGCTCGCCGTCGACCGAGAGCCGGCCGGCGTTGATGCGCTCCAGGTGGTTGATGCACCGCAGGAAGGTGGACTTGCCGGAGCCGGACGGACCGACCAGGCAGAAGACCTCGCGGGGGGCGACCTCCAGGTCGATTCCGCGGAGGATGTGGGCGGCGCCGTACGACTTGTGGACGCCCTCGGCCTTGACCATCGGCTGAGCGGTCATCGCGCGACCTCCGTGCGGCGGAACATGTTCAGGTTGGCCTTCAGACGCTGGAACGGCGTCGGCGGCAGGTTCCGGGTGGAACCACGGGCGAAGCGGCGCTCCAGGTAGTACTGGCCGACGCTGAACACACTGGTCAGGGCGAGGTACCAGAAGGAGGCCACGAACAGCATCTCCATGATGGCGCCGGCCGTGTTGCCGATGTTCGACGAAGCCCGCAGGAGTTCGGTGTACTGCACCGCCGAGACCAGGGAGGAGGTCTTCAGCATGTTGATGAACTCGTTGCCCGTCGGCGGGATGATCACGCGCATCGCCTGCGGGAGCACGATCCGGCGCATGGTCTTCGACTGCGGCATGCCCAGCGCGTGGGCGGCCTCGGTCTGGCCCTCGTCGACCGACTGGATGCCGGCGCGGACGATCTCCGCCATGTAGGCGCCCTCGTTCAGGCCGAGGCCCAGGAGGGCGACCATGAACGGGGTCATGACGTCGACGGTGTAGTTCTTGTAGATCGGACCGAGGTTGATGTACTGGAAGATCAGCGACAGGTTGAACCACACCAGCAGCTGGACGTACACCGGGGTGCCGCGGAAGAACCAGATGTAGAGCCAGGAGACGGCGCCCGTCACCGGGTTCTTGGAGAGGCGCATCACCGCGAACACGATGCCGAGCGCGAGGCCCAGCGCCATCGCCGAGACGCTGATGATCACGGTGTTGCCGAGACCGGTCAGAACCGCCGGGTCGAACAGCTTGTCGCCGACCGTGGCCCAGATGACGTTGCCGTTGTAGAACGCGTAGACGATCCATGCCAGCAGCGCGACGACGACGACGCCGCTGACCCAGCGGCCGTAGTGCCGCACCGGGATGGCCTTGATGGCCTCGTACGGGGTACCCGAGGCGCCGGGCCCGGCCGGCGGGTTGTCGGCCGGACCCTTTTCGATCTTGTCAGTCACAATGACTGCCCTTCAGTGGAGCGTGGAGCGGGGCGGGACTGACCTACTGGCCGGCGTTGATCGTCGCGGACTTGACGGCACTGTCCTGCACGTTCCACTTCTCCAGCGCCTTGGCGTAGGAGCCGTCCTTGATCGCGGCGTCGAGGGCCTGCTTCAGGGCGTCGCGGAGCTGGGTGTTGTCCTTGCTCACGCCGATGCCGAAGAGGCCGACGTCGCTCTGCTGACCGGCGATCTCGAAGTCGTTGCCGCCACCGGAGGTCTTCACCGTGTAGGCCGCGACCGGGTAGTCGTTCAGGTCGGCGACGGCGCCGCCGGCCTTGACGCGGGTCTGCGCCTCGGCGTCGGTGTCGAAGGCCTGGATGGTGAGCTTCTTGTCACCGCACTTCTCGGCCTGGGCCTTGAAGGTGTCCTCGTAGATCGTGCCGCGCTGGACGGCCACGGTCTTGCCGCAGAGGTCGTCCATGGACTTGATGCCCTCGGGGTTGCCCTTCTTGACGAGGAGCGAGAGGCCGGAGGAGAAGTAGTCGACGAAGTCGATCCCCTTGCCGATCTTCTGGCCCTTGTCGTCCAGGCCCTCCTGGCGCTTCTTGTTGTCGGTGATCGAGGACATGATCGCATCCTCGCGGCCCGTGTAGATCGAGGTGATCAGGCCGTCGAAGGTGCCCGCGGTGAACTGGAACTTCACACCGAGCTGCTTGCCGAGCGCCTCGGCGATGTCGGGGTCGACACCGACGATCTTGCCGTTCTCGACGAACTCCATCGGGGCGTAGGCGGAGTCCGTGCCGACCTTGATGACACCGGCGTCCTGGATCTTCTTCGGCAGGGCGGAGAAGAGCGGGGCGGAGCTGTCCTTCTGCGTGCCGCCGGAGGGGGTCGAGGAGCTGCTGCTCTTCGTCTGGTCGCCACAGCCGGTGAGGACCAGGGCGCCGGCGACCGCGATCGCGCCGACCGCGGCGATCCGGGACCGGGCGGCGGTCGTACGACGGGTGGTGCTTGCGGTCATGGCTTCGTTCCTCCGGCTGGTGGAAAAGGATCGAGAAGCGGTCGGACACGCACCATCGAGTGTCGCGACCTTGTGTGATTACGGCATCTTGCCATTCGGACTGAGACATTCAGGCTGCCCGTCAGGTCAAAATCGCATAACGGGCGACCGGGGTGACCCAACAGGACTGCGGGACAGGGCCGTCGCTGCCGCAGATACTGCCGTGACCAGGCGTTTTCTCAAGAGTTTCTTCGGTCCGTCTCGCCTGCCGGACATCAAGGTTTGGACTTTTGGCCAAAAGCGGGACAGAAGACCTACAGTCGAGACGGAATCGACTCGTCTGGGTGAGTGTTCTTCGGGTAGAACAGATCCTTACACCCCTCATCCGGGGCTCAGGGCGCGCGTGCGGCGCGCCCGCGCGTACGAACCTCCCCTCCGCGGAGACGGGCCAACCGTCGAAGCGGAGTACGTACTCGGTGCCCGCCCACCCCTTAACCAGGAGTGGCCACCCTCAACGATTCAAAGGACTTAAGGGGTCACATCAAGTGGCAGCGGAGATCGTCAACCCTCGCAGTGACAGCAGCGTTACGGACAACAACCCGGACGCGGTGTTCGCGCTGCACCGTGGCGGCAAGATGGCCGTCCAGGCCACCGTGCCGGTCAACAACAAGGACGACCTGTCCCTGGCTTACACGCCGGGCGTGGCGAAGGTGTGCACCGCCATCGCCGAGCAGCCCGAGCTCGTGAACGAGTACACCTGGAAGTCCAACGTGGTCGCCGTCGTCACCGACGGTACGGCCGTGCTCGGACTCGGTGACATCGGTCCCGAGGCCTCCCTCCCCGTGATGGAGGGCAAGGCCATCCTCTTCAAGCAGTTCGGTGGCGTGGACGCGGTTCCGATCGCGCTCGCCACCAAGGACACGGACGAGATCGTCGAGACGGTCATCCGCCTCGCGCCGTCCTTCGGCGGCGTGAACCTGGAGGACATCTCCGCTCCCCGCTGCTTCGAGATCGAGCGCCGCCTCCAGGAGGCCCTCGACATCCCGATCTTCCACGACGACCAGCACGGCACGGCCATCGTGACGCTGGCCGCCATGCGCAACGCCGCGAAGCTCACCGGGCGCACGCTCGGCGACCTGCGCGCCGTGATCTCGGGCGCCGGCGCCGCGGGCATCGCCATCGCGAAGATCCTCGTGGACGCGGGCATCGGCGACGTCTGCGTCACCGACCGCAAGGGCGTCGTCTCGGCGGACCGCACCGACCTGACGGACGTCAAGGCGGAGATCGCGGGCCTGACCAACAAGACCGGCCAGACCGGTTCGCTGGAGCAGGCGCTGGCCGGCGCGGACGTCTTCATCGGCGTCTCCGGCGGCACGGTTCCGGAGGAGGCCGTGGCCTCGATGGCGAAGGACGCGTTCGTCTTCGCCATGGCGAACCCGAACCCGGAGGTCCACCCGGACGTCGCGCACAAGTACGCGGCGGTCGTGGCCACGGGCCGCTCGGACTTCCCGAACCAGATCAACAACGTGCTCGCGTTCCCGGGCATCTTCGCGGGCGCCTTCAAGGTCCGCGCCTCCCGGATCACCGAGAACATGAAGATCGCGGCCGCCGACGCCATCGCCGGTGTCGTCGCGGACGACGAGCTCACCGCCGACTACGTGATCCCGTCGCCGTTCGACACGCGCGTCGCCGAGGCCGTCGCCACGGCCGTGGCCGCGGCGGCGAAGGCCGACGGCGTGGCCCGCCTGGCCTGAGCGCCGAGCTGAGCAGTGGGGGCGGGGCCCCGGCCGGAGTGATCCGGCCGGGGCCCCGCCTTCGTGCGCGACGGCCCGCCCGGTGGGGTCGCGGCGTGTGCCGCCGGCCGGCCCGGCAGCCGCCGCGGACCGCGCCCGCGTACCGGCCGGGTGCGACGAAGACCTCACCTCCCCGGTCCCGAAGGGGCTGGAACCCCGCGCCTACCCAGCGGTAGCGTCGCCGCATGTTCGCTGCCTATGCCGCCCGAATCGACCGTGACCAGCCGCTGAACGGCCTCGTGCTGGGCGAACGCCCCGCACCCGAGGCCCGGCCCGGCTGGGTGACCGTGAACGTCAGGGCCGCCTCCCTCAACCACCACGACCTGTGGTCGCTGCGCGGAGTCGGCCTCGGCGAGGAGAGCCTCCCGATGATCCTCGGCTGCGACGCCGCCGGGATCGACCAGGACGGCAACGAGGTCGTCCTGCACTCCGTGATCGGCCAGAGCGGCCACGGAGTCGGCCCGGACGAGCCCCGTTCGATCCTGACCGAGCGCTACCAGGGCACCTTCGCCGAGCAGGTCTCCGTGCCCGCCTGGAACGTGCTGCGCAAGCCCGCCGAGCTGTCCTTCGAGGAGGCCGCCTGCCTCCCGACGGCCTGGCTGACCGCGTACCGCATGCTCTTCACCAACGCGGGCGTCCGCCCCGGTGATTCGGTACTGGTCCAGGGCGCGGGGGGCGGGGTCGCGACCGCCGCCATCGCGCTGGGCAAGGCGGCGGGCCTGCGGGTCTACGCCACCAGTCGCGACGAGGGCAAGCGCAAGCGGGCCGTGGAACTGGGCGCGGTGGACGCCTTCGAGCCGGGCGCCCGTCTCCCGCACCGGGTCGACGCGGTGATCGAGACCGTCGGTGCGGCGACGTGGTCGCACTCGGTGAAGTCCCTGCGCCCCGGCGGCACCCTGGTCATCTCCGGCGCCACGAGCGGCGACCGGCCGGCGCACGCGGAGCTGACCCGGATCTTCTTCCTGGAGCTGAAGGTGGTCGGCTCGACGATGGGCTCGAAGGACGAGCTGGAGGACCTGCTGTCGTTCTGCGCCACGACGGGCCTGCGGCCGGTCATCGACGAGGTCCTGCCGCTGGACCGGGCGCGGGAGGGCTTCGAGAAGGTCGCATCGGGCGACCTCTTCGGCAAGGTGGTCCTCACTCCCTGACATCCGCCTCCCACCTCCCGCGTGTCAACTGGGGTTGACGCCCCTCCCGCGTCAACCTACATTGACATGCATGACGGAAGCTACCGATCTCGCCGAACGGGCCGGTGACCGCGACCCGCGCGTGGGCCTGCGTGCCGTGGCCGCCCTCCGCAGACTGCTGGAGCAGCTGGAGGCCGTACAGGTACGCAGTGCCCGCGCGCAGGGGTGGTCCTGGCAGGAGATCGCGGCCGAGCTGGGTGTGAGCCGGCAGGCCGTGCACAAGAAGCATGGGAGGCTTTGATGTTCGAGCGATTCACCGGGGACGCACGCGCCGCGGTCACGGGCGCCGTCGCCGAGGCCCGCGGGGCGGGCGCCGCCACGGTCACCGAGGAGCACCTGCTCCTCTCCCTGCTGGCGCTGGGCGCCCTGGACCCGCTGGGCGTCGACCGGGCCGCGGTGGCGGCGGACCTCGCCGCGGCCCGCCGCCGGGGCGGCATGTCCAGGGCCGACGAGGAGGCCCTGGCGGACCTGGGCATCGACCTCACCGAGATCGTCTCGCGCGTCGAGGAGACGCACGGCGAGGGAGCCCTGTCCGCCCCGGAACCGCGCAGACGCACCCTGGGCTCCTCGCTCCGCTCGGCCCTGGGCCGCCCGGAACCGGAGGGCCGCCACGTCCCGTTGGCGCAGGGGGCGAAGAAGGCCCTGGAGCAGTCCCTGCGCATCGCACTCGGCCGCAAGGACCGCCACATCGGCACCCTGCACCTCCTCCTGGCCCTCCTCTCCCGCCCCGGCACCCCGGCGGAGGTCCTGACGGACCACGGAGTCACCTACTCGACAGCGGAGTCGGCCCTGGCGGCCTGACCCCCGGCGCGGGCGCACCGGCCCCCAGCCCCGAGCGGGCGTCCGAGGAGCGGGGGCCGGGGCGGAGCCCCTGCGGGCGGGCCGCGGCCGGGGCTACGGCTTGCCGCGGAGGGTGGCCGAGAGGCGGGCCGCGGCCGCCGCCAGGTCGGCCCGGGCCTCGGACACCCGGGCCGCCGTCACTCCGTGGTCCCGCGCCGCATCACGTACCTCGTCGCGGAAGCGGTCCAGCAGCCGGTCGAGGTCACGGGCCGGGTCCCCGGACGGGACCAGGTCCTCGGCCCAGTCCGTCACGGCGGCCGAGCCGGACGGCGCACTCGGTGCCGAGCCACCCAGCCACGCACCGGCCAGGTTCCCCAGCACGCCCCCCGACCTGGCGAACTGCTCCTGCAGCTGCCCCGCGATCCGCTGGACCTCCTCGCGGGCCCGCTCCTGCGCCTCCTTGGCCTGGCGGCGGGCCGCCTGCGCCTCCTCACGGGCCCGGCGGCTCTCGTCCTTCGCCCGGCGCGCCTGCTCCTTCCACTCCGCCCGCGCCCTGCCCATCTCCTCCTTGATCGTCTTCCAGGACTCGTCGTCGACCCGGGTCGCCGACGCGGACGCCGCCGCCCGCATCTCGCGCCGCAGGTCACCCGCGGCGCCCCGGACGTCGTCGCGGATCTCGGCGGCCAGTTCGGTCACGGAGTCGCGGATCTCCAGCTCCAGGTCGGCGAGTTCACCGCTGCGGTCGGCCAGCTCGGCGCGGCCGGCCTCGGTGATGGAGTACACCTTGCGCCCGCCCTCGGTGGCGTGCGTGACCAGACCCTCGGCCTCCAGCTTGGCCAGGCGCGGGTACACCGTGCCCGCGGAAGGGGCGTACAGGCCCTGGAAACGCTCCTCCAGGAGGCGGATCACCTCGTATCCGTGGCGGGGCGCCTCCTCCAGGAGCTTGAGCAGGTAGAGGCGGAGGCGGCCGTGGGCGAAGACGGGCGGCATGTCAGAGCACCTTCTTGTCGAGCGCGAGGGGGGTTTCCGAGGTGTCGGCGGCCGGCCGGCGCAGCAGCGCGATCCCGCCGGACACGGTGGTGGCCCGCAGGGTGCCGGTGCCGGCGCCGAGCGTGCCGGTGATCCGCTTGGAGCCGAACTGGCCGGAGACCCGCAGGTCCTCGAAGGCGTTGGAGACGCCGCCGGTGGCGGTGTTGGCCTCGATCCGCGCGTCGGCGGGGTGCGGGAGGCGGATCGCGACCTGGCCGGAGACGGAGTTGAGGGCGATGTCGACGGGCCGGGCGGCGGCGGGGTCGAGGTCCAGGTCGATGAGCATGTCACCGCTGACCGAGTCGGCGCGTACGTTCGTGGCCGTTCCGTCGACCACGGTCAGACCGCCGGAGACCGAGTGGAAGCCGAGCTCGCCGGTGACGGACTGGGCCTCGACGCTGCCGGAGACGGTGTGCGCCTTGACCTGGCCGGAGAGGCCCACGAGGGTCGCGTCGCCGGACACCCCGTGGACGTCGGTGCCGCCGGAGATCCCGGACACGAAGGTGGTCGCGTCGACCACGCCGACGCGTACCCGCGTGGCGGCGGGGACGGTGAGGGTGACCGAGGCGCTGCGCTCCCATGCCTTGCGGCCGGTCGCGGACTTGCCGGACCACGCCTTCCACGGCTTGCGGTCGAACCACTCCTTGAAGCCCTGCGCGCCGTTCCATGGCAGGTCCTCGTAGGAGACGGTGAGGGTGCCGCCCTCCTGCACCACGTACAGCGGCGGGCCGTCGACCTCGCCGATCTCCAGCCGGGCGGGGCCGTCTTCGGCGGCGACGACGTTGACCGTGCCGCTCACGAGCCGGACGCGGAGCTCGGTCACCGGCTCCTCGAAGGTGAGCTTCTGCGGTTCGGCGGCCGACCACGTCTTCTGCTCTGCCATGGTGCTGATCCTTTCTCGGTGCGTGCGGGACCGGGCTGCTTCTCGCGAGGACGCTCGCAACATATCGCGTCTTCTGGTGAACACGATATATCGCGGTTGGGTGAAGTCAAGCGCGATGCCGTGGGGGGCCGCCGATCGTGGTGCCGCTGCGCGGAGCCGCTCCCCTACCCGCCCTTCCACCGTTCCCCGGGCTCCGCCCGGACCCGGGAACTACTCGCACATGGGGGCCGACAGCGCGCAGAACCAGCCCGCCGGCGTTTGAGGCGCGGGGTCCGGGGCCGGGCGGCGCCGCCCGGTCGGGCGGGTGCGCCGGGGGCACATACAGCCCCGCCCGCGTTTGAGGCGCGGGGTCCGGGGCGGAGCCCCGGGGGTCTGAGCCGCGCCGGCGATCGGGGCGCGTGGCACCGGGTCCCGGGCGGAGCCCCGGGGGGGCGGGTGGGCTAGGCCGCTTCCAGGAGGGGGCTCGCGTGGTGGCGGAGCCAGGCACGGTACGGCGCGGCACGCAGGGCCGCTTCGCGGTACGCGGCACGCAGGTCCTCGAAGACCTCCGCGTGCGCACCCGGCCGCGTCGCCAACAGGAGCCGCACCGCCAGCGGATCCCCGGACAGCGGCCGGATCGCCATGTCGTCCCGCGGCCCGGACGTCGGCTGGCACGGCGCCACCGCCTCGCCCGAGACGATCAGCGAGGTCGCCGTGTGGTAGTCCGCGTGCAGCACCGGCGGGTCGAGTCCGGCGCCCGCGAACACCCGCCGCAGGCCGTCCCATTCGCCGTCCACCGAGGGGTCCACCGTCCACCGGTCGCCGGCCAGGTCCCGTAACGCCACCACGGGCGAGCTCGCGGCCGGATGGTCCTTGGACATCGAGACGAACTGCGGCTCCCGCTCCATCAGCACCCGCAGCTCCAGCCCCGCCGGCACCGTCAGCGGGCTGCCCTCCACCTCGTGCACGAACGCCACGTCCAGCTGCCCGGAAGCGACCATCCGCAGCAGCGCGTTGGCGGAGACGTCCACCACCAGGGAGGTCTCGGTGTCCGGCAGCCGCCGGTGCAGCCGGCGCAGCCAGCCCGGCAGGGCCCGGCTGGCGGTGGAGCCGATGCTCAGCCGGTGTCCGCGGGCCTGCGCCCGCGCCTCCGCGACCAGCGCGGCCATCTCGGCGAGCAGCGGCCGGGCCCGGCCGAGGACCGTGTGCCCGAAGGGGGTGGGCCGGCAGCCGGTGCGCTCCCGCAGGAACAGTTCGCCCTCCAGGGCCCGTTCGATGCGGCGCAGCTGAGTCGTCAGGGCGGGCTGGCTCACGCCGAGCTGCCGGGCGGCCTTGTGCAGACTGCCGGCGTCGGCGATGGCGCACAGCGCCCGCAGGTGCCTGACCTCAAGCTCCATGCCCCAGAGGGTAGGCCGGGCCGGGCGAACCGCACCAGCCGTCTTCAGGCCCTCGAATCCCGCCATTCTCACGGAGGTTGGCCTTCCGAAACCTCCCCGATAAGTCCGTGCTATCGGCGGCTGACATCATCCGCCGCCCGCTTCCGCTCCCGCAGACTCCGGTACCGAACGACCACCCCCCACCGCACCGGACGAGTAGGAGCTCCCCCACATGCGCCACTCCCGTAAGGCCGCTCTGGCCGGAACCATCGGCCTCGGTCTCGCCGCCGCCCTCGGCGGAATCGCCCCCACCGCCAGCGCCGCGCCCGCCGCCGGCAACGCCTCGACGTACGCCGCGTACGAGCGTTCGACGGAGAACGAGGCCGCCAACCGGGCATTCTTCGAGGCCGTGCAGCGTTCGGTCGCCGAGCAGCGCGCCGCGAACCCCGGCGTGCTGGCCGTGACCGTCACCTACAACACCCGCAACGCGCCGAGCTTCCGTACGCAGATCGCCCGCTCCACCCAGATATGGAACAGCTCGGTGTCCAACGTGAAGCTGCAGGAGGTGTCCTCGGGCGGGAACTTCTCGTACTACGAGGGCAACGACTCGCGCGGCTCCTACGCCAGCACGGACGGGCACGGCCGGGGGTACATCTTCCTGGACTACCGGCAGAACCAGCAGTACGACTCCACCCGGGTGACCGCCCACGAGACCGGTCACGTGCTCGGTCTGCCGGACCATTACTCGGGGCCGTGCAGCGAGCTGATGTCGGGCGGCGGCCCGGGCACGTCGTGCACGAACGCCTATCCGAACAGCACCGAGCGCTCGCGCGTGAACCAGCTGTGGGCCAACGGCCTGGTCGCCTCCGGAATGGGGACGAAGGGCTGACCTAGCCCTCCGGGGCGGTGTACTCCGGGCACTCCGGGTTCCGGCAGGGGCCCGGAGTCCAGTACGGGATGAAGATCCCCAGGGACTTGCGCCGCCTCAGCACCGTATCGACGGGGCTCCCGCACGTCGGGCACGTCTGCTGCTCGTGCCCGGCGTGCGGGGCGATCGTCTCGTGCGGGCGCCACTGCTGCTGTTCACCGGCCATACCTCTACGGTAGGCCGGTTTCCCGCTTTCGCCCGGTCAGCGCTTGACCGCGTACGAGGTGATGACCTGGCCGCCGCCGAGGGCGGTGCAGCTGGTGAGCTCCAGCGGCCGCACCCCGAATCCGGCGCGGGACATCGGCATGCCGGTCCCCACGAACACCGGGTACGTCTTGACGATGTACTCGTCGATCTCGTCGATCAGCTGGGTGGCGAGGTCCGCTCCGCCGCACAGCCAGATGCCGAGGCCGTCCTCGGCCTTGAGCTCGCGGACCTTGGCCACCACGTCGCCGCCGATCAGCTCGACCTGCGGGTCCGGGGAGGCGGTGAGGGAGCGCGAGACCACGTACTGGCGCAGGTGGCCGTACGGGTTGCTGTCGCCCTGTTTGAACCCCACGTCGTAGGTGGCCCGGCCCATCAGCACGGTGTCGAAGCGCTGGAGCGGCGCGTCGGCGATCCCGAGGTGGTCGCGGCCCAGGCGGGCGACGGTGTCCGGGTACTCGGCCGTGAGGAGGTCGAGGAACTCGGGATCGACGTGGGAGTAGAAGAAGTCACCGTCGCCGTCGGGGGCTCCGATGAAGCCGTCGACCGACGTGGCGATGAAGTACGTGAGCTTGCGCAAGCGAGTCTCTTCCTTTGGGCAGCACCCCGCCCCGGGGCGCTGCGAGTAAAGTACTTCACTTGCAGTGGTTAGACAAGCCGATTCTCTAGGGCTGCGGCTTGCGCCACATCGGCCACATCAGGGGGCCGTCCGGCAGCCGCACCGCCTCTCCCGTGAACTCCCACCCCAGCCGCTCGTAGAGCGCCTTGCTGCGCTCGCTGCTCGCCTCCAGGTACGCCGGTACGCCCTCGCGGTCGCAGCGTTCCAGTACCGGGCGCATCAGTGCGGAGCCCAGGCCCTGGCCCTGCCGGCCGGGGGCGACGGCGATCATCAGCAGGTACTCGTGCTCCTCCGCCGTGGGGTGCACCGCGCCCGTCAGCCGGCCGACCAGCTCGCAGCGCTCGTTGTCCGGGTCGGCCACGGCCCGCATCTTCGCCGGGATCTCGTCCTCGCCCTCCGGCTCCCCCGCCGGGATCCGCAGCCACAGCGCGGCCGCCGAGCCGTCCACGGCGTAGTCGACGCGGCCTTCGGCGAGGGCGACGTCGACGAAGACCCCGAGGAACTTCCCGTGGACCGCGGCCCTGTGGGCAGGGTCCGGGAAGACCCAGCTGCTCACCGGGTCGGTGCGGAAGGCCTCGTCGAGCAGCCGCGCCACCGCGTCCCGGTCCGGCTGACCGGCCTGACGTATCTCCAGTACCACTGGGCACACCCTTCGCTCAAGTCTCAACGTCCTTGAGGAATCCTAGAGTTGGGCCCAGCATGCGGAAAGGCCTGTTCCGGCGCCGTACGGTGCCGGAACAGGCCTTCCCCCCGCTCAAATCCTTCCGCTCACCTCGTGCGGCGCGTGACGAACTCCGCCAGCGCCAGCAGCCCGCCTGCCGCCCCGAGGTCCGCGACGGCCCGGGACAGCTGCTGCACCGCCCGGCCCATCCGGTCCGCGGCGTGGGCCTGCGCCCAGTCGCGGCCGCCGGCCCGCTCCACCGCCTCGGCGGCCCTGCGTACGTCGTCCCCGGTCATGGGTCCCGCGTACAGGGCGGCCAGTTCCTCCCCGGCCGAGGTGCCCGAGTTGAGGGCGGCGACGACGGGGAGGGACTTCTTGCGGGCGATCAGGTCCGCCCCGGCGGGCTTGCCGGTGTGTCCCGGATCCCCCCAGATGCCGATCAGGTCGTCGATCAGCTGGAAGGCCAGCCCGGCCTCCCGGCCGAAGGCGTCCATCGCCTCGACCTCCTCAGGGCCGGCCCCCGCGTAGAGCGCGCCCAGTGCGCACGCGCAGCCGAGCAGCGCCCCGGTCTTGGCGGTGGCCATCGTGAGGCACTCGTCGAGCGAGACGTGCGGACGCTGTTCGAAGGCGCAGTCGGCCTGCTGGCCCCCGCACAGCTCGATGACGCAGGCCGTGAGCCGGGCCGCGGCCTCCGCGGAGGCCGGATGCGGGTCTTCCGCGAGCAGCCGCAGCGCGAGCGCCATCACGGCGTCGCCCGTGATGATCGCGTCAGGGATGCCGAAGACGGTCCAGGCCGTGGACCGACCTCGCCGCTGGACGTCCCGGTCGATGACGTCGTCGTGCAGCAGCGTGAAGTTGTGCGCCAGTTCCACGGCGACCGCCGCGGTCCGTACGGAGTCCTCCACCTCCCCGCCCGGCCCCCGCAGGGCCTGCGCGGCGGCCAGGACCAGGGCCGGCCGGATGGCCTTCCCCGTGCTGCCCGCGGCAGGCGTGCCGTCCTCGTGCTCCCAGCCGAAGTGGTACATCGCGACCCGCCGCATCGAACCGGGCAGGCTCTCCACCGCCCGGCGCAGCCGCGGGCCGACCGCTTCCCTCGCACGCTCCAGCAGGACCCCGGCCTCCTGGCCCTCGCCCGCGGTCAGAGCGGTGCTCATGGCGTTCACGGCGATCCCCCCTTCACTGCGCTCCCCGCGCTCAGCGCCAGCGGCCGATCTCGACGTTCTCCAGGATGCCGAGGGCGTCCGGCACCAGCACCGCGGCGGAGAAGTAGGCGGTGACCAGGTACGAGATGATCGCCTGCTCGCTGATCCCCATGAAGCGGACCGACAGGCTCGGCTCGATCTCGTCGGGGATGCCCGGCTGGTGCAGGCCGATCACGCCCTGCTCGTCCTCGCCGGTGCGCATGCAGAGGATGGAGGTGGTGCGGGCGTCACTGATCGGGATCTTGCTGCTGGGGAAGATCGGCACTCCGCGCCAGGACGGCACGCGATGGCCGTCGATCTCCACCGACTCCGGGTAGAGCCCGCGCTTGTTGCACTCGCGGCCGAAGGCGGCGATGGCCTTGGGGTGCGCGAGGAAGAGCTTGGAGCCGCGCCGCATGCTGAGCAGCTGGTCCATGTCGTCAGGGCTGGGGGCGCCGTCGTGGGGCTGGATGCGCTGGTCGTAGTCGGCGTTGTGGAGCAGGCCGAAGTCGGTGTTGTTGAGCATCTCGTGCTCCTGGCGCTCGCGCAGCGCCTCGACCGTGAGCCGCAACTGCTGCTCGGTCTGGTTCATCGGCTGGTTGTAGAGGTCGGCGACGCGGGTGTGCACCCGCAGGACCGTTTGCGCGATGGAGAGTTCGTACTCGCGGGGGTGGGCCTCGTAGTCGACGAAGGTGCCGGGGAGCACCGCCTCGCCGCGGTGTCCGGCGGAGAGGTCGATCGCGGCCTCGCCGTACTTGTTGGTGCGCTGCTCGGGCGTGGTCCGTACGCGCTCCACGTGCTCGCGCAGGGAGTCGACCCGGTCGGCGAGCAGCTGGAAGTCCTGGCGGGTGAGGACGAGGGCGGTGCCGGAGGTGGCGGCGCGGGCGGTGTACTCCCAAATCGATTCTTCATCGACGAGCGAGTCTTCGCCGAAGAAGGCGCCGTCGGCGACGGTCTGCAGGACGGCGTCGTCACCGTAGGGGCCGGGGCCGACGTGGTCGATGCGGCCGTGGGCGAGGAGGAAGACCTGGTCCGAGGGGCTGCCGAAGGAGGTGAGCTCCTGTCCGGCCTCGAAGTCGATCTGGCGGCACCGCTGGGCGAGTTCGGTGAGCACCGCCTCGTCCTCGTAGTCGCGCAGGAGGGGGAGTTCGCCCAGCTCGGCGGGAATGACCTGGACCTGGTTCCCGGTCTTCACGAACTCGACGATGCCGTTGCCGACGGAGTAGCTGAGCCGGCGGTTGACGCGGTAGGTGCCGCCCTGCACCGAGACCCACGGGAGCATCTTCAGGAGCCACCGTGAGGTGATCTCCTGCATCTGCGGCGCGGACTTGGTCGTGGTTGCCAAGTTCCGCGCGGCCGATGTCCCGAGACTGCGCTGCGGCGTCCGGGTCTCGGATTCGGAACCTGCCTGGACCGACATGAATTTCCCCTTCGATCACTCCATGGATCTGCGGGGTGCAGCCTTTCAGTACGTAGCGTGATGAGACCATTACACAAAAGGGTGGGACTACTCCGTACGGGTGCGGGGCATTCTTTGGGGCTCGCGCCCTCCCCCGCACGCCCCGCACGCCCCTGGGCCCCCACCACTTTCGGCCATTAATTTGCATTGAGGATGCAAGTTTTCTACGGTCAGCCCATGAGGCTGACCCGATTCACCGACCTGGCGCTGCGCATCCTGATGCGCCTGGCCGTCGCGGAGACGGACCTGCCGACCACGCGCGACGTCGCGGCGACCATACAGGTCCCCTACACGCACACCGCCAAAGTGGTCGCCAGGCTGCAGCACCTCGGTCTGGTCGAGGCCCGGCGCGGCCGGGGCGGCGGGCTCACCCTGACCACCGCCGGGCGGGCCGCCTCGGTGGGCGGGGTGGTCCGCGAACTGGAGGGCCCCGGCGACGTCGTGGACTGCGACGGCACCGTCCCCTGCCCCCTGCGGTCGGCCTGCATCCTGCGCGGCGCGCTGCGCCGGGCGCAGGAGGCCTTCTTCGCCGCACTGGACCCGCTGACGGTCGACGACCTGGTCGCGGCCCCCACGGGGCCGATGCTGCTGGGCATTTCGGGCGGTCCTCCGACAGGGGCCGAACGGCCCTGACGATCCGGGCCGGATGGCCGGTTTCCGCTCACCTTCGGCCCGCCTAGGCTCAGCCTGACGGCAAGCCCGAACGGAGGTCCGCACCGCGGCGGACCTTTTTTCGGCCTCAAAATGCGCATCTCAGATGCCAATTATCCGCACCGCCGCACCACCACACGCGAGGAGTCCTGCATGCTTTCCGAGAAGTCGACGGCGACCGTACGAGCCACCCTGCCCGCCGTCGGAGCCGCCATCGGCGAGATCACGGAGCTCTTCTACACGAAGCTGTTCGCAGCCCACCCGGAGCTGCTCCGCGACCTGTTCAACCGGGGCAACCAGAACGCCGGCCTCCAGAAGCAGGCCCTCGCCGGCTCCATCGCGACCTTCGCCACGTACCTCGTCGAGCACCCGGCCACGCGCCCCGACGTCATGCTGAACCGCATCGCCCACAAGCACGCCTCCCTCGGCGTCACCCGTGAGCAGTACCCGGTCGTCCACCAGCACCTGTTCGAGGCCATCGCCGAGGTGCTCGGCGAGGCCGTCACCCCCGAGGTCGCCGCCGCGTGGGACGAGGTCTACTGGCTCATGGCGAACGCCCTCATCGCCATCGAGGAGCGCCTGTACGCCGAGCGGCAGGTGCTGGCCGGCGACGTCTGGCGTGAGTGGACGGTGACCGCCCGCATCGAGGAGACCGCGGACTGCGCCACCTTCCGGCTCACCCCGGCGGACGGCGCGCCCGCCCCCGCGCACCTGCCCGGCCAGTACGTCTCCGTCCAGGTCGAACTCCCCGACGGTGCCCGCCAGATCCGCCAGTACAGCCTCTCCACCTCCCCCGGCTCCCCGGTCCGCGCCATCACCGTCAAGCGGGTGCACGGCCCGGCCGCCGCGGGCCCCGACGGCGAGGTCTCGGGCCACCTGCACGCCCGCGTCCGCGTCGGCGACACCCTGCGCGTCTCGGCCCCGTACGGCGACCTGACCCTGCGGGACTCCGACGCCCCGGTCCTGCTCGCCTCCGCGGGCATCGGCTGCACCCCGATGCTCTCGATGCTGGAGCACCTGGCCGACACCGGGCACACCGCCCCGGTCACCGTGGTGCACGCGGACCGCTCCCCCGCCGACCACCCGCTGCGCGGCGACCACCAGGCCCTGACCCACAAGCTCGCGGACGCCGCCGCCCACTTCTGGTACGAGGAGTCGGCCGAACCCGGCCACCGCACCGGCCTCATGGACCTCGGCCCCGTCCCCGTCGCCCCCGGCACCAAGGCCTACCTTTGCGGCCCGCTCCCCTTCATGCGGGCGGTGCGCGAGCAACTGCTCGCCAAGGGCGTTGCGGCCGCGGACATCCACTACGAGGTGTTCGGCCCCGACATGTGGCTGGCTTCCGCCTAGAAGCTGGCCGGATCCCGCCCTAGCGACGGAAGGGCCGCCTCCGCTAAACCGTAGCGTGACCAGCCGGACACACAGGGTGTCCGTCAGCACCGCAACGAAGGAGGCGGCCATGGCCGCACCCATGTCCGCGGACCGGTTCATCAACGCACTGCGCCGCGAAGGCCTGACCGTCGTCGAGGTCGGCGCCTGGCGCACCCACAACCGCAACCACAGGGGCCCGTGGGGCCCGGTGCACGGGGTGATGATCCACCACACCGTCACGCACGGCACCCCGTACACCGTCCGCCTCTGCCGCGACGGCCACGAAGAGCTCCCCGGCCCCCTCTGCCACGGCGTGATCGCCAAGGACGGCCGCGTCCACCTGGTCGGCTACGGCCGCGCCAACCACGCCGGCGCCGGGGACTCCGACGTCCTGGCGGCGGTCATCGCCGAGAAGCGCCTCCCGCCCGACAACGAGGCGGACACCGACGGCAACCGCCACTTCTACGGCTTCGAATGCGAGAACCTCGGCGACGGCAAGGACCCGTGGCCGGCGGTCCAGCTGGACGCCATCGCGCGCGCGGCGGCGGCGGTCTGCCGGGTCCACGGCTGGACCTCCCGCTCGGTCATCGGCCACCTGGAATGGCAGCCGGGCAAGATCGACCCGAAGGGCTTCACGATGGCGTCGATGCGCGACCGCGTCGCCGAACGCCTGAAGTAGCCCGGGCGGCGCTCCGCCCCGGCCCCCGCGCAAGGCGGCGGAGCGCAGCTACGACGACGGGAACTCCATGCCCGGCGGCAGGCGCAGGACGTACTCCTGCTCAAGGGGATCGAACACCCACAGGTCGGGCCAGTCGACACCGAACGGCAGTCGCATGCCGGGCGGGGGCGGCGGGCGGTCCTGGTCCCGGGCCCACTCCTGCGGGTCCGGCTTCCCGCTCGACGGATCGAGGGGAATCAGGATGCTCTTGTAGTACGGCCGGACGAGGGAATTGTCTTCCGCGGACCGGGGCTTCTGCTCCGCCGCTCCCCTCGTGTTCCTGGCCTCTTCGAGAAGCCTGATCTTCTCGTTCAGCTCCGCGATCACCTCTAAGTACAGCGAGTCGTCGGCGGATCCCTCCTTCACGTCCCCGGAACCGGCTTCACGGACCTCGGCCTGTTCCAATTGGTGTGCGAGCTGCTCGCATTTCGCGTCCGCCAGGATCACCGACTGGTGCGCATCCGCCAGCTCCAGGCGCAGGGTCTCGACCTGTTGCTCCAGCCGCAGCTTCTCGGCGCGCAGCTCCTCCACCTCCCTGAGGTGGTCGGCCATGGCGGCCTCGTGCTCCTCACGGTCCAGACCGCGAGCGGCCTCCACGGACCGCAGCTGGATCTCTATGGCCGCGACCTGCTGTTGCCGCTCCTGCAACAACGTGACGGTCACGGCCTCACGCGCACGGAAGCCGTCGACCTCCTGTTCCGCTTCCTCCAACAGGTGTTGCAGCTCCTGCACCCTGTTCGTGGCCTGCCCCGACGGCACCGCACGCCGATGCACCCGGCGCAGATGGGTCACCGCGTCCTGGGCCGTCGCCTTGCCCAGCCGGCGGGCCGACATGGCCATCAGCTTCTCCACGAACGCCCACGGGGGAACGCTCTTCCCGCTCAGATAGCGCGAGACGGCGCTCGGCTCGTAACCGCACTGGGCGGCGAACCTGCGAAGCGAGATGTCCAGCCCCGCGTACACGGTCCGCAGCTCCTCCGCCAACCGCCTGGCCTCGGGCGACACGTCGTCACCGATCGGTTTCAGGCGTCCGCCGACTCCGTCGCCCACGTGTTCCAGCTCAGCCATTTCCCCTCCGCAGCTGTTGTGGCAGGAAGTCAACATGTCCGGCTTGCTGCAACGCCCCGTCCCTGAGGGAGCCTTGAACAGCCACCCCCGATACCTCCCAGCGACAGGAAGCAGATCCCGGTCATGTGCCACCACCCGGATGATCCCACCGTCCCGCCCGGCTCACAGCAGGAACCGGAGAGCGGCGGGGCGGCGCCTCGGCCGCACGACCCCTCCATGCCGGCCCGGCTGTGGAACGGAGTGATCTTCGCCTGCATCCTCGTGTTCGTACTCGCCCTCGTCCTGCACGGAACGGGCGCGGCGACCCTCGCCGCCGTCGGAGTACTCGTGGGAGCCTGCGGCCGCGCGTGGCAGTCCATGAACCGCCGCACAGCGGGCCCGGACGGGTTCCGGCGCTCCAAGATCCACTTCAGGGTCGACGGCGGCCGCCCACTCGGTGAGTACCGCCGCGACGAGCGGACGGGCGGGACTTCCCCATGACAATGGACGGGTGGACCACCCCGAACTGCGCCCCCGCCCGCCCTCACCCCTGCAGGAGATCCGCGACGAGCGGTTCGTCCGGCACGGCGTGCGGCTGCTGCTCAAGCGGGACGATCTCGTCCACCCCCAGCTGCCCGGGAACAAGTGGCGCAAGCTCGCGCCGAACCTGCGGGCCGCCGTGGAGGCGGGGCACGGGACGCTGGTCACCTTCGGCGGGGCGTACTCGAACCACCTGCGGGCCACGGCCGCCGCGGGGCGGCTGCTCGGGATGGAGACCGTGGGGATCGTACGCGGGCACGAGCTGGCCGGGCGGCCGCTGAACGATTCGCTGGCCCGGTGCGCGGCCGACGGCATGCGGCTGCACTTCGTGACCCGGTCGGAGTACCGGCGCAAGGCCGAGCCGGAGGTGCTGGCGCGGCTGGTGGCCGCGGCGGATGCGGAGGGCGGGTACGTGGTTCCGGAGGGCGGGAGCAACACCCTCGCCCTGCGGGGCTGCGCGGAACTGGGCCGGGAGCTGCGCGGTGCGGCCGACGTGGTCGCCGTGGCGTGCGGGACGGGTGGGACCCTGGCCGGCCTGGCCGCGGGGCTGGGGCCGGAGCAGCGGGCCCTGGGCGTGCCGGTGCTGGCGGGCGGGTTCCTGGGCGCGGAGATACGTTCCCTCCAGGCGCGGGCCTTCGGCGGCCCGGCCGGCTCCTGGACCCTTGCCGAGGGCTACGACCACGGCGGCTACGCCCGGGTCCCGGACCGGCTGGAGTCCTTCGCCGCCGATTTCGAACACCGGCACGCGCTGCCGGTGGAGCGGATCTATGTGGCGAAGCTCCTCTGGGCCCTGACCGACCTCACCGCCTCCGGCGCCTTCCCGGACGGCACCACCCTGACCGCGGTCATCACGGGCCACCCGTAGCCCGTCGCCTCAAACGGCTGCTGCCCGCTGCCCAGCGCGGCCCAAAGACCGGGGCTCCGCCCCGAACCCCGCGCCTCAAACGCCGGCGAGGCTGGGTTCCCGTCGCCTGTCCGGTGGGCGCGGGGCGGAGCCCCGGGAGCCGCGCCGCACCCGGCAGACGGCCCCGGCCAAATCGAGCCCCGCCGGCGATTGAGGCGCGGGGTGCGGGGCGGAGCCCGGGGAGCGGGGCCGCGCCCGACAGACGGCCGCCGCGTCAGCCCTGTTCGCGGTAGGCCGCCGCCTCCTCCAGGTCCAGCCGGCGCAGCAACACCCGCAGCATCTCGTCGTCGATCCGCCGCACGTCCCGCAACTGCACGAACACCTCCCGCTCCGCCTCGATCATCTCGCCCGCGAGGCGCCGGTAGACGTCGTCCGCCGACTCCCCCGTCACCGGGTTGACCTCCCCCAGCCGCTCCCACACCGCGTTGCGCCGCCGCTCCAGCACCGTCCGCAGCCGGTCCGCCAGCGGTGGCGGCAGGGTGCTGTTCTCCGGCTGTTCCAGGAGTTCCGCCAGGCGTTCCTCCGCCGCCCGCGAGGCCTCGCTCTGCGCCTGCGCCTCCGCCAGCGTCTCCGCCTGCACGTCCTTCGGCGGCAGCTTCAGCAGCCTGATCAGCGGCGGGAGGGTGAGGCCCTGGACGACGAGGGTGGCGATGACCGTCGTGAAGGTCAGGAAGAGGATCAGGTTGCGGTGCGGGACGCTGATCGGAATGGAGAACGCGATGGCCAGCGAGACCACCCCGCGCATCCCGGCCCAGCCCACGATCACCGGCGCCTTCCAGTCGGTGTCGGGCTCCCGGTCGCGGACACGTTCCGAGAGCCTCGGCAGGAAGGTCGCCGGGAAGACCCAGACGAAGCGGGCCACCACCACCGCGAGGAACACCGCGATCGCGTACCAGGCCGCGCTCAGGCCCTCGTACTCCCCCAGCCCCTTGAGGACCACCGGCAGTTGGAGCCCGATCAGCGCGAAGACCACCGACTCCAGCACGAAGGCGATCACCTTCCACACCGCCTCCTCCTGGAGGCGCGTCGCGAAGTCGACCTGCCAGTTGCGGTGTCCGAGGTACAGGGCGACGACGACCACCGCGAGCACCCCCGAGGCGTGCACCCGCTCGGCCGCCGCGTACGCCACGAAGGGGATCAGCAGCGACAGGGTGTTCTGGAGCAGCGGCTCCTTCAGCCGGGTGCGCAGCTGGTGGATGGGCACCATCAGCAGCAGGCCGACCCCGACCCCGCCCACCGAGGCCACCAGGAACTCCGCGATCCCGCCCGCCCAGCCGGCGCTCGTGCCGATCACGGCCGCGAGGGCGACGTTGTACGCGGTGATCGCGGTGGCGTCGTTGACCAGGGACTCGCCCTGCAGGATGGTCGTGATCCGGTTCGGCAGCCCGAGCTTGCGCGCGATCGCCGTGGCGGCGACCGCGTCGGGCGGTGCGACGACCGCGCCGAGCACCAGGGCGACCGGCAGGGAGAGGGCCGGCATCACCAGGTACGCCGCGTAGCCGACGGCGAGCGTCGCGAAGAGCACGTAGCCGACCGACAGCAGCGCGACGGGCCGGATGTTCGCCCGCAGGTCCAGGTACGAGCTGTCGACGGCGGCCGTGTACAGCAGGGGCGGGAGCAGCAGCGGCAGCACGATGTGCGGATCGAGGGCGTACGAGGGCACACCCGGCACGTACGCGGCGACCAGTCCCACCGCGACGAGCAGCAGCGGCGCGGGCACCGGGGTACGGCGGGCCGCCCCGGCTACGGCGGCGCTGGCCGCGATCAGCGCCACCAGCGGCAATACCTCCATCGAAGATCCATCCTCATCCGTCGCGCGCCCGCACCCTGGTCGTACGCTGGCCATCATGAGCGAGTGCACCCACGTTGCCGAACTGCCGCGCCCCGAGCCCATCCCCTCTGCCCAGACCTGCCCGGAATGTCTGGCGCTCGGCAGTCACCCCGTCCAGCTGCGGATGTGCCTGGCGTGCGGGCACGTGGCCTGCTGCGATTCCTCGCCCCACCGTCACGCGACGGCGCACCACCAGCAGACCGGTCACCCGGTGATGCGGAGCTTCGAGCCGGGAGAGACCTGGCGGTGGTGTTTTGTCGACGGTTCGATCGTCTGAGGCGGGGTAGGTCAACCCTCCGCCGGTTCCCCTGATTTGGACCCCGCAGACCTCTAGCCACTGTGCGTACCCATGGGCTTACCATCAGTCACTGGGCAGCGGCACGGTCGGCCGGGGTGTTCCAGCGGGGCCAAAGGGGTGCCGCGACACGATCGCCCGGATCGCGATAGCGTCACCGGCGAACAGAGCTCGTACCACCTTGGAGGTGAGGGTGTCCCAGATCGCAGGCGAGCCCGGGACCCAGGACTTCGTGGAAGTCCGGCTGCCCGCTGCGGGTGCCTACCTGTCGGTGCTGCGAACGGCCACGGCCGGTCTCGCGGCACGTTTGGACTTCACCCTCGACGAGATCGAGGACCTCCGCATCGCGGTGGACGAGGCCTGCGCGATCCTGCTCCAGCAGGCCGTGCCGGGCTCCGTCCTCAGCTGCGTCTTCCGCCTCATCGGGGATTCGCTGGAGGTGACCGTGTCGGCGCCGACCACCGACGGGCGCGCGCCGGAGCGCGACACGTTCGCGTGGACGGTCCTGTCGGCGCTGGCCGGCAAGGTCGAGGCCACGGTCGAGGAGAACCGGACGGTGAGCATCAGCCTCTACAAACAGCGCGGCGCGGGACCAGGCCCGGCGTGAGCGGCGGGGAGATCCCGGTGCGGGGCGGGGATCGGCCCCGGGTACGGCACGAGGTCGACGGCGGCATCCCTGAACAGCAGCACGCCCGGCCGCACCCGGCTGAAGCGGATGCGGAAGACGGCTTTTTGGACTCGGCGGAGCGACGGGCGGGCCCTATGAGCGAGAACCAGCAGGATCAAGTACAGCCCCCGGAGGCCGCTGCCACGCCTCCGGAGGCTTTCCCCGGCGCCTCCGAGGGCGCCGGGGCGCCCGCGGCACCGGGGCTCCCGGTGCCGCCGGTGCTGCCGGACCCGCGCGACCGCAGCGGTGCGCGGGCGCTCTTCGTCGAGCTGCGGGCGCTGCCCGACGGCTCGCCGGAGAAGGCCGAGCTGCGCAACCGCCTGGTGCGGATGCACCTGCCGCTGGTGGAGCACCTGGCGCGGCGGTTCCGCAACCGCGGCGAGCCGCTGGACGACCTGACCCAGGTCGCCACGATCGGCCTGATCAAGTCGGTGGACCGGTTCGACCCGGACCGCGGGGTCGAGTTCTCCACGTACGCGACGCCCACGGTGGTCGGGGAGATCAAGCGGCACTTCCGCGACAAGGGCTGGGCGGTGCGGGTTCCCCGGCGCCTGCAGGAGCTGCGGCTCTCGCTGACGACGGCGACCGCGGAACTGTCCCAGCAGCACGGCCGCTCACCCACCGTGCACGAGCTGGCCGAGCGACTGGGGATCTCCGAGGAGGAGGTGCTGGAGGGGCTGGAATCGGCCAACGCCTACAGCACGCTCTCGCTGGACGTCCCGGACACCGACGACGAGTCGCCGGCGGTCGCGGACACCCTGGGCGCGGAGGACGAGGCCCTGGAGGGCGTCGAGTACCGCGAGTCCCTCAAGCCGCTGCTGGAGGGGCTGCCGCCCCGGGAGAAGCGGATCCTGCTGCTCCGATTCTTCGGGAACATGACCCAGTCGCAGATCGCGCAGGAGGTCGGCATCTCCCAGATGCACGTCTCGCGCCTGCTGGCCCGCACCCTGGCCCAGCTCCGCGACAAGCTCCTCGTCGAGGAGTAGGCGGAGCGGTAGCGGGCGGAGCGGTAGGAGCAGGACGTACGAGGGCTATCGGGCCTGTTCGCCGGGCCCGATGCCGAGGGCTTCGGTCGCGGTGGGGTTCACCAGCAGCACCAGGACGGCCACCGCCGCCACGGCCAGCGCCACGGCGGCCGCGATCATCGCGCCACCCGTGTTGTACAGGGTCCAGGCCACCGGCAGCGCCATCAGCTGGGTGATCAGTGCCGGGCCGCGGCTCCAGCGGCGGCCCAGGCGCAGGCCGCGCGCGCCGATCAGCGGCAGCGCGGCGAGTACGAGGAGGGTGATCCCGCCGGTCTCGGCCTGCTGCGGGGAGTCGGGGTCCCCCGCGATGCCCACGAAGAGCATGTAGACGCCGAGTCCGGCCAGCGCCAGCCCCTCCAGGGCGGTGAGCGCGGCGGCGGCCGTCAGCCGTCGGGGCAGCGCGGGGCCGGGGACGGATGCGGCGGCGGGTGCGGCGGCGGGGGCCTGGACGGGCTGCTTCTTACTCACCCCAGCAGGGTAGCCGCGCGCCCTGTCCCCCGGAGAGAAGGGCAGGGGGACGGGCAGTAGGGTCGGCATATGCGGGGGTGGGTAGGCTGGCGCCCATGCGTGCACTTCTCGTGGCCAACCCAGCAGCGACGACCACCAGTGCGCGCACGCGCGACGTCCTGACCCACGCCCTGGCCAGCGAGATGAAGCTGGAGGCGGTGACCACCGAGTACCGGGGGCACGCCCGGGACCTGGGGCGCAGGGCCGCGCACGAGGGGCTCGACCTCGTGGTGGCGCTGGGCGGCGACGGCACGGTCAACGAGGTGGTCAACGGACTGCTGCACGACGGGCCCGATCCGGACGGCCTGCCCCGGCTGGCGGTGGTCCCCGGCGGCTCCACCAATGTGTTCGCGCGCGCACTCGGTCTGCCGAACGACGCGGTCGAGGCGACCGGCGCATTGCTGGACGCCTTGCGGGAGCAACGCGAGCGGACGATCGGCCTGGGCCTGGCCGCCGGCGCCCCGGGCACGGAGGACGAGTCGGTCCCGTCGCGCTGGTTCACCTTCTGCGCCGGCTTCGGTTTCGACGCGGGAGTGGTCGGCCGGGTCGAGCAGCAGCGGGAGCGGGGCAAGCGTTCGACGCATGCGCTCTACGTACGACAGCTGATGCGCCAGTTCTGGGAGGAACCCAACCGGCGGCACGGCACGGTCACGCTGGAGCGCCCCGGAGCCGATCCGGTGACGGATCTGGTGCTGTCGATAGTGTGCAACACCTCCCCGTGGACGTATCTGGGGAATCGTCCGCTTTACGCCTCCCCCGAAGCCTCGTTCGATACCGCACTTGACGTATTGGCGCTGGACCGTTTGTCAACTCCGGCGGTCGCGCGGTACGCGACACAGCTCCTGACCTCGACTCCTGAGCGGGGTCCGCACGGCAAGCATGCGGTGACTCTGCACGATCTGACCGACTTCACCTTGCATTCGAAGGTTCCGCTCCCGTTCCAGATGGACGGCGATCACCTCGGCCTGCGCACCAGCGTTCGGTTCGCAGGCGTACGCCGAGCACTGCGTGTGATTGTGTGAGTAGAAGGGCCCAAAGTCCTTTCACTCGAACGTTTACACGCCGGTCCACCCTCAAGATGTAGGGCTGTGACCTAGTAGACACCGACGAATCAAAAAAAACTTTCCGGAAGGGGTTGTATCCCCGTCCGAGGTTTGCGAATCTCTTCATGGCGATCGGGACAGCCCGCAGAACCCGGCACCCACACAGAGCGCCAGAACCCCTCCACGAATCTCTGACTGACCACCCGGGAAACCAGGCGGTCGACCTTCCCTCACGGGGGGATTCGTGAAAGCGTTCACATTCACAAGCAACCTGCCCGCAATACAAGGAGATGGAGCAGCCATGGACTGGCGTCACAACGCCGTTTGTCGTGAGGAAGACCCGGAACTCTTCTTCCCCATCGGCAACACCGGTCCTGCGCTGCTGCAGATCGAGGAAGCCAAGGCCGTCTGCCGCCGTTGCCCCGTCATGGAGCAGTGCCTGCAGTGGGCGCTCGAGTCCGGTCAGGACTCCGGCGTCTGGGGCGGTCTCAGCGAGGACGAGCGCCGCGCCATGAAGCGCCGCGCCGCTCGCAACCGGGCGCGCAACGCCAGCGCCTGACAACGACTTTCGAGCCTCGACGTGCAGCGCGTAGTACCCGAATAAGCGCTTGGCAACGTGCTCTTGGACCCCGGACCGATCACCATTCGGTCCGGGGTTCAGTGCTGTCCGGGGTGCCGCGTCACGTTGAGTGACGGTACGGCTGCTACTTCTGCGGGCTGGAGGGGATGTCGAGGACGACCTTCGTACCGTGCGGCTCCGCCGGGACCATGTCGAAGGTGCCGCCCAGCTCCCCCTCCACGAGGGTCCGTACGATCTGCAGCCCGAGGTTGCCGGCCCGCTGGGGGTCGAATCCCTCGGGCAGGCCGCGGCCGTCGTCGACCACCGTGATGAGCAGCCGGCCGTCGGCCCGGCCGGTGCCGGAGCGGACCGCCGAGACCTCCACCGTGCCCCGTTCGGCCGGGGCGAAGGCGTGCTCCAGGGCGTTCTGCAGGATCTCGGTCAGCACCATCGACAGCGGAGTGGCGACCTCCGCGTCCAGGATCCCGAAGCGGCCAGTGCGCCGGCAGTCGACCTTGCCCGGGGAGATCTCCGAGACCATCGCGATCACCCGGTCGGCGATCTCGTCGAACTCGACCCGCTCGTCCAGATTCTGGGACAGCGTCTCGTGCACGATCGCGATCGAACCGACCCGGCGCACGGCCTCGTTGAGCGCCTCGCGGCCCTGCGGGGAATCCATCCGGCGGGACTGGAGCCGCAACAGCGCGGCCACGGTCTGGAGGTTGTTCTTCACCCGGTGGTGGATCTCCCGGATGGTCGCGTCCTTGGTGATCAATTCGCGTTCGCGACGGCGCAGTTCCGTGACGTCGCGGCAGAGCACCAGGGAACCGATGCGGGTTCCCTTGGGCTTGAGGGGGATGGCGCGGAGCTGGATCACCCCGCCGTTGCCCTCGACCTCGGTCTCCCGGGGGGCCCAGCCGCTGGCGAGCTTCACGATCGCCTCGTCCACCGGTCCGCGGGTCGGGGCGAGTTCGGCGGTGGTGTTGCCCAGGTGCTGGCCGACGAGGTCGGAGGCGAGGCCGAGCCGGTGGTACGCGGAGAGGGCGTTCGGGGAGGCGTAGGTGACCACGCCGTCGGCGTCGAGCCGGATCAGGCCGTCACCGACGCGCGGGGAGGCGTCCATGTCGACCTGCTGGCCGGGGAAGGGGAAGGCGCCCGCCGCGATCATCTGGGCCAGGTCCGAGGCGGACTGGAGGTACGTCAGCTCCAGCCGGCTCGGTGTACGCACAGTGAGCAGGTTGGTGTTGCGCGCGATCACTCCGAGCACCCGGCCCTCGCGGCGGACGGGGATCGACTCGACGCGGACGGGCACCTCCTCGCGCCACTCCGGGTCGCCCTCGCGCACGATGCGGCCCTCGTCGAGCGCGGCGTCGAGCAGCGGACGGCGGCCGCGCGGGACCAGATGGCCGACCATGTCGTCCTGGTACGAGGTGGGGCCGGTGTTCGGGCGCATCTGCGCGACCGAGACGTACCGACTGCCGTCGAGGGTGGGAACCCACAGGACGAGGTCGGCGAAGGAGAGGTCGGAGAGCAGCTGCCACTCGGAGACCAGCAGGTGGAGCCACTCCAGGTCGGTTTCACCGAGAGCGGTGTGCTGGCGTACGAGGTCGTTCATGGAGGGCACGTGGCGAGCGTACCCCGGGTACGCCGCATGACTTTCCCCACGACGGTACTCAGGAGTATCCAGAATGCCCGGGGGCCGCGTACTGTTGGAGGAACCGACGGGATTCATCCTCCCGTCATTGGATGGACAGAACAGAATGGTCTAGTCCACAATTGCTTTCAAGCCTCCGCCCTCCCCGCACAGGAGGACGGATCGAGGTAAGCCGCGTGATCTGCCCTGACCGCGCAGGCACCTCTCCACGGCTGCGGGAACCGCACACCCGCAGGCCGTAAGTACTCCGGGCTACGGTGCCGGACGGGTTGAGGGTCCCGTCGGGCACCGTGGCCCAGAGGAACGACTTCCCGCGGAACTACTCCGGCCAGGCCAGCAGGGCCCGCGCCGCGACCGCCTCCAGCTCCCCCCGGCCCGCCCCGTCGCGCGCCTGCTGGGACATCCCCTGAAGCACGGCGCCGGCGTACCGGGCCAGTGCCCGCGCGTCCGTGTCCGCGGGCAGCGCGCCGGTGGCCATGTCGGCCCGGATGCGGCGCTCGAAGAGTTCCAGGTTGGCGTTGCGCCGTTCGCGCAGGGCCTCGGCGACCTCCTGCGAGGTGGTGTTGACGGCCGCGCTGATCACCATGCAGCCCGGCGGGTGGGCCGGGTCGGTGTAGATCCCGGCGGCCTCGCGCAGGATGCGGCCGACCGCCGCGCGGGCGGTGGGCTCCTCGGCCAGGGCGACGGCCGCGAAGTCCGCGTAGCGGCGGCCGTAGACCCCCACGACCTCGTCGAAGAGCTTGCGCTTGTCCCCGAACGCCGCGTAGAGGCTGGGCGCGCCGATGCCGAGCGAGGCGGTCAGGTCGGAGATCGAGGTCGCTTCGTAGCCGCGTTCCCAGAAGGCGAGCATGGCCTTGTCGAGGGCGGCGTCACGGTCGAAGGAGCGGGGCCTGCCGCGCTGTCCTGTCACCATGCGCGAATTCTATAGCGGCCGTTAGTGAATCTGATACGGTCCTTTCTGTAGCGACCGCTAGCTAATTGCGAAGGGGGGCGCGTCATGGGCGTGCTCAAGGGGAAGACGGCGCTGGTCACGGGCGGCAGCCGGGGTATCGGCCGGGCCGTGGCGGAGCGGCTGGCGCGGGACGGCGCGCTGGTCGCGGTGCACTACGGACGCGACGAGGCGGCGGCCGAGGAGACGGTGGCCGCGATCGAGGCGGCCGGCGGGGCGGCCTTCGCGATCCGGGCCGAGCTGGGCGTGCCGGGGGACGCGCGGGCGCTGTGGGCGGCGTACGAGGCGCATCCCGCGCACACGGAGGGCGTGGACGTCCTGGTGAACAACGCGGGGGCGGCGGCCTTCGCGGGCATCGGGGAGATCGACGAGCAGACGTACGACCGGACGATGGCCCTGAACGCCAAGGCCCCGCTCTTCGTGATCAAGTACGGGCTGGCGCGGCTGCGGGACGGCGGCCGGATCGTGAACGTGACGGGCACCCCGGACCTGGCCCTGCCGGCGATCCTGGCCACGATCACGGCGAAGGCCGCGACGAACGCGCTGACGCGGTCGCTCGCGGCGGAGCTCGCGCCGCGGGGGATCACGGTGAACTCGGTCGGCCCCGGCATCACGGAGACCGACCTGAACGCGGGCCTCCTCGCCGACGCGGCGACCCGTGCACACCTGGCGTCCCGGTCGGTCTTCCACCGGATCGGCGAGGCGGAGGAGGTCGCGGACGTGGTGGCGTTCCTGGCCTCCCCGGACTCCCGCTGGATCACGGGCCAGCACCTGAACGCCACGGGCGGCCTCCAGCTGGCCCTTGCCTAGTGCCGTGACCGGAAGGGTTTGCCGGGTCGCGTTGTCCGGTGCGGTGCATCGCAAGGCGGAGGGCCACGGCTCGTACTGGACGTACCGCCGTGGTCCGACAACGCGGCGAGGTGCCGTGCCGGGCAGCGCGACCCGGTGAACCTTTCCGGTCACGGCACTAGCCACCGGTTCCCGGGCCTCAAGCGCCGGCGGGGCTGCTTTCGGGCCGGGCCGCCCGCCGGCGCGGCCCAAGGATCGGGGCTCCGCCCCGCACCCCGCTCCTCAAACGCCGGAGGGGCGGCTTCGCCCGGTGCCGCCCGCCCGCGCGGCTCAGACGGAGGGGCAGGCTTTGCCCCGGCGGAGGCCGGAACGGGCCGGCAGCCGACGGCTGGCGTCCGCCGAATTCAGCCCCTCCGGCGTTTGAGGAGCGGGTCCGGGCGGAGCCCGGGGCGCCGCGCAGCGGCATCTCGGCCCCGGCGCCGCCGCGCCCCCGGGAAGCGGCTCGGCCGGGAGGCCGGACGGGGCCGTCCGGATCACCATGGGACTGGGCGGAGCCCAGCGGGAAGGAGCCCGGTTCTGGTAGATTGGTCTATACCACCCGCACTCGAGATTGGCAGGCCCGCGTGGAAGTTGTCATCGTCCCGAACGCCAAGGCAGGCGGCGAGCTCATCGCGGAGGCCATGGCCGCCCTGGTCCGCCGCAAGCCCGACGCCCTGCTCGGCGTGGCGACCGGCTCCACCCCGCTGCCCATCTACGAGGCCCTCGCGGCCAAGGTCGCGGCGGGCGAGGTGGACGCCTCCAGGGCCCGCATCTGCCAGCTCGACGAGTACGTCGGCCTGCCGGCCGGGCACCCCGAGTCCTACCGGGCCGTCGTGCTGCGCGAGGTCGTGGAGCCCCTCGGTCTGTCCGAGGCCTCCTTCATGGGCCCCGACGGCTCCGCCGAGGACATCGTCGCCGCCTGCGAGGAATACGACCGGGCGCTCGCCGCGGCCGGCGGCGTCGACCTGCAGCTGCTGGGCATCGGCACCGACGGGCACATCGGTTTCAACGAGCCCTGCTCCTCCCTCGCCTCCCGCACCCGGATCAAGACGCTGACCGAGCAGACCCGCGTGGACAACGCGCGCTTCTTCGACGACGACATGGACCAGGTGCCCCACCACGTCATCACCCAGGGCATCGGCACCATCCTCGACGCCCGCCACCTGATCCTCCTGGCCACCGGCGAGGGCAAGGCCGAGGCCGTCGCGCAGACCGTCGAGGGCCCGCTGTCCGCGCTGGTCCCGGCCTCCGCCCTGCAGCTGCACCGGCACGCCACGGTCGTGGTGGACGAGGCCGCCGCGTCGAAGCTGAAGCTGGCCGACTACTTCCGCCACACCTACGCCAACAAACCGGCCTGGCAGGGGCTGTAGCCCCGCGCAGGTCCCGCGAACCCGGACGGCCGGGCCCCTACAGGCGGTGGGGTCCGGCCGTCCGTCACGTCCGGATACGGCCGAGGGCGGGGGTCCCGGGGGGGGGGGCCAAGACCTGGCTGGGTCACGGCTACAGAGGGCAGACCACCCCAGCCAACCCCCACAGGAACCAGCGCAACCGCCTCTAAAAAGAGAGGAGGGAGACGTG